>NZ_VIOG01000008.1:0-132836 GCF_009708045.1 Corynebacterium hiratae
AGCCAACCAAGCCGACTGAGCCGACGAAGCCGACCAACCCGACCGAGCCAACCGAGCCGACCAAGCCAACCGAGCCGACCAAGCCAACCGAGCCGACGGAACCGACCGAGCCAACGAAGCCGACTGAGCCAACGAAGCCGACGGAACCGACGGAACCGACGGAACCGACCAAGCCGACTGAGACTCCGGATGACGGTGACGGTAAGGATAAGGACGACAACGATGGCAGCTCGAAGAAGTCTGACCTGCCGTGGTGGCTGCTGCTCATCCCGGGTCTGGGCCTCATCAAGCTCATCATCGATGGTGGCAACGGCGGTGACGGTGGACATGATGGTGGCCACGATGGCGACCACAACACTGAGGTCACCGAGGATGGCGGCCGTGGCAACAACCACGGTGAGCCGACCGAGGAGACCGGTGACAACACCGGCCGCGATGACCGCGAGGTCACCGTTCTGGACGCAACTCCGCCGGAGGACTCTGGTCAGCCGCTGCCGTCCAACGCAGAGCGCGTGGAGATCAAGCACGTACCTTCCGGTGCGACGAAGCTTGACCCAGGCATGAAGGACTTCATCAAGTAGTCCAGACGGCAACACCATCCCAGCCCTCACGGGTTGGGATTGGTAGGGGCAGAGAACAATGAGGACAATCCCCTCCAGGGTGTAAAACGCTGGAGGGGATTCGTCGTCTGATTTTTAGTCTATTGTTTAGAACGAATAACTAGAGCCAATATTTTTATAAGCTAAATCTCAGAAGCTAGAACGTAGAAGTTAGGAGCGAGGAATAGAAAATGACTGATGATGGTGAAAAGAACGGTATCCCGGAGTATCCCGGTGAATCCTCTGCACCTGAAGACCGCGCCAGCGAAGCGCAGCAGGTAGGCGATGAGAAGAAGAGCAACAAGAAGCTGCTCATCGGTATTGCAGCGCTCATCGCGATTATCTTGGTTATCGTACAGCTAGTGCTCTATGCGGGCCGCAGTGAAGACGATTCCGCGGAGACGAATGCGGCTGAGGAACAGACGTCAACCTCGCAGAGCGTTGAAGCTGAAGCGCCGACAACGAACAATGATCCCTTCGTGGATGACTCGGGTGAGCAGGAACACGAGGTAGAACCAGCACCGGGTGAGTTTCGGGGTTTTGGCGCGATGTCCTTGGGCATTAACGATGAGTTCGCGGCCGTGGACCCGATTCAGGTCACTGATACCGGCATGCTGATTCCCCCGCACGATGTACAGCGCTTGGGCTGGTACTCCGCGTCGGCAGTGCCGGGCGAGGCTGGTCCGGTGGGCTCCAGTGTTATTACCGGTCACATCAACTACCAAGGTCAGGGCACGGGCTTCGCAGAGAAGTTCACCACTATGGAGTTAGGCCAGGAATTTACTGTCTTCATCGATGGTGAGGAGCGTCGATTCCGCGTGACCGAGGCGCCGTACCGCCTGCAGAAGGGGGCGGGTTTCCCGGACGTGGTCAATGACACGCAGGGAGACAACCGCTTGGTCCTCATTACCTGTGGCGGCAAGTTTGTGGGTGGTCAGCTTGGCTACGAAGACAACATCATCACCGTGGCGGAGCCGGTGGCACCGGTGGAGGGTGCTGAGGCACCGGTAGATGGTGGCGTCGAGGCGCCTGCTGAGGCACCGGCGGCTTAAGCTGTCGCAGCGGCCTAAGCAGGTGTACTGCTTACGCCGCAGACTGCTTAGGCGGAGGCCTCCTGCAGGCGGGCAATATGTAGCGTCAGGTAGGAGACCTCATCGGGGGTTAGGGCGCTGTCGAGGCGCAGCTCAATAAGGTTGGCCACCATCTGGGCGGTCTCGACGGCATCGGGGTAGCGCGCGGAGATAGCGGTGGCTACTTGGCGGTCGTCAGAGTCGAGCTGCTGGTGCTCCGCCATGCGCACAAACAGGTAGCGCAGGTGCGTGATGAAGCGGGCGACGGAGATGTCCTCGCTGTTGAGTTCCGTGCCGTTGTGGGAGCCGATGACGGCCAGGATCTGCTGAATCAACCCCGTCATGCGGTAGGTGCCGGAAAGGTCTCCTACTGCGAAGCCGGCGTTGACCAGGTGCAGGGTAATGGCCACGGCTTCGTCGGCAGCCAGTGGTGTGTGTAGGCCTCTGTTGATGGCGGTGAGTAACTTCTGCGCGAGGCTAAAGTCCTCGGCGTAGAGGTGGCGGACCTCAGCCTCGAGGGGATAAGACACCGTGTTGCCGCGGCTGACAGCGCCGTGGATGTGATCCGCAATTGCCACGACCAGCGTGAGCTTGCTGCGTAGAGCCTCAGACATGTCCACGGAGTGCATGGCGTCGATAATCAGCTGCACGTACTCGCCGGGGATGCCGGCGATCATGGCGGCTAGGTGATCCGGGTCGCGGCCGGAGTCAGGAACGAAGACCTTCACCACCTTGGCCGGATCAACCTTAGTGCCAGGCTTTGCTTGGAAGCCGATGCCGCGGCCGGTGACAATGACGTCCTCCGCGCCGCGCCGTGCGAGCACGACGTTGTTATTGAACACTCGCAACAGTTGCACAAGGCACCTTTCTGGTTGAGGTGAAAACGACTAAAGCCGGCCACGATGGCGGATACATCGAGCCAGCTTAGTCAGGGTGCGCTAAAGGGGCGCTAAAGGTTCCCTAGGGGGTGCTTTAGCGGGTCGTGGTGATGACCGTATCGCCGGCGGAGGCGTGGTTGAGGCCAGCCGGGGTGACGGCGGCCAGTGCCTTGGTGTTGGTTACGGCCAGGACGATGGTGGTGTCGTAGCCGGCTTCGGTGACCTTGTCGAAGTCAACGGTGGCAAGCAGCTCGCCCTGCTTGACGGTATCGCCCTTCTTGACGGCTGGAGCGAAACCTTCGCCCTTCATCTTCACGGTGTTGATGCCGATGTGGACGAGGACCTCCACGCCGTCCTCAGTCTTGATGCCGTAGGCGTGGCCGGACTTCATGGCGCTGACGATCGTGCCGCTCACCGGGGAGTAAACGTCATTGCCCTCAGGGACGATGCCCACGCCATCACCCAGTGTTCCAGCAGAGAAGACCGGGTCATCGATCTCAGCCATCGGGACAACCTTGCCGGCAGCCGGGGAAGCAATGTCGGTGGTGGTGCCAGCGGCGGGCTCAGCAGCCTGGGCCGGGGCGTCTGCCTTCGTGGCGGTTGCGGTGGCAGCGCCAGCACCGGCGCCGGCAGTGGCGGTGGCTGCGGTTGCGGGGGCGTCGGCAAGCGCGGCGTTGTCAGCGTTGTCGGCGTTGTCGAGCTCGGCCTTCTCGGCGGCCTCGCGGGCGGCCTTGGCCTCAGCGCGCTCCTCCGGGGTGCGGTAGTCGGTGAAGAGGATGAGCAGGAAGGCCACGAAGAAGGCCACCGCAATAGAGATGGCGTACTTGGCCATCGGGGTGAAGACCGGGATGGTCAGCAGTGAGGTGAAGACGAAGGCATTCGTCGTGATGCCGTTGGAGCCCAGGGTCAGCAGGGCCACGGTCAGGCCGCCGGCGAAGCAGCCCACCAGCATGCGCGGGTAGATGCGCTTGTAGCGCAGGTGGATACCGTAAAGGGAAGGCTCGGAAATACCGCCCAGCAGGCCAGCCAGGAGTGCAGAGCCGGAGGTCTGGCGCATTACGGTGTCGCGGTCACGGATGGACAGGGCCAGCACACCAGCGGTAGCGCCGAAGCAGGCAAAGTTCCATGCGCCCATGGGGCCCTGGATGAAGTCGTAGCCCAAGGTCTGGATGTTGACCAGCATGAGGGCGTTGAGCGGCCAGTGCAGACCCAGCGGGACCAGGAACGGGTAGAGCATCGGGATGGCCAGAGCGAAGACGAACGGAGCGTTGTCATTGAGCCAAGACAGGCCAGCGCCAATGCCGTTACCGGCCCATACGCCGAAGGGTCCAATGATGAAGGCCGTTAGCGGGATGAGGAAAATCAGGGTCAGGAAGGGGACGAAGACCATGTGGACTGCGGACGGGATGAGCTTCTGGAAACCCTTGTAGAAGAGCGCTGCGACGGCGGCCATGATAAGCGGGACGAAGACATTTCCGCCGTAGTCCTGCAGCTGCATTGGCAGGCCGAAGATATCGATGGAGCACTGCTCAGCAGACAGCGTCTCGTTGGTCACGCATTGGACGGCTGGGTTGTCGGCGAGGCCGGTGAACTCCGGGGTGAACATCGCGAACATGACCGCAGCGGGGACCCAGGGGTCGATGCGCAGCTTCTTGCCGGCGTTATAGGCCACCATGACCGGCAGGAAGAAGAAGACGGAACGCCACATGGCGTCGACGAAAAGCCAGGATGCGGGCTTATCCTCAGCGCGGAAGTCGACGATGCCTAGCGCATCCAGCACTGCGGCGAAGGCAATAACTAGGGAGGCACCCAGCAGCACGCCCAGGATGGGGCGGAAGGAATCCGAGAGGTACTCGAAAAAGGTATCCATCCACGGCAGCTTGCCCTTGGCCTTGGAACGGGCAGCAGCCTTGACATCGTCATTGGAGCGGCCGGTAGACGCGCCGGCGTTCTTCATCTGCGGGAGAGCGTTGATCTCGTCATAGACCGTGGCCACGTCGCCGCCGATGACCACCTGGTAGTTGCGGCCACCCTGGGGCACAGCGCCCATGACCTTGGGGATAGATTCGAGTGCTTCCTTATCGGCTTTGGAGGCATCAGCCAGCTCGAAGCGCAAGCGCGTGGCACAGTGCGTGAAAGAGGTGATGTTCTCCGCTCCGCCGATGCCATCCAAGATGGCTTCGGCTGCCGAGCGAGTCTCTGTCGACATGAGAATCCTTTCGAGAGTAGGCAGGCACTGTGGCTAAAAACCACAAAAGACCTAGGCCACAATGGTTCATAGCGAACCATCCCCACACGGCTAAGAGTGGGGAGCCTAGGTCTTGCCCGAAGTAACAATCCTGGTTAGGACCCTACTCCGAAGTGATCACGAGGGGCAAGTTTCTGTGGGATACCGCACTCTATGGTGGTGCGGGGCGCTGGTGGCCTGCAACGTTGGGGATATGAAGCCTCGCTTTGGCGGCGCGAAGGGGTGCGTTCCCGTACTGTGAAAGTGTCGTAGTGTCACTGTGTGCCCAGTTTGTGAGCCCGGGTACACGCTTTCTAAGCAGAGAAAGGTTTCTCATGACCGCCAAGTCCTCACGGAATTCCGCCTTTATTAGCGTCATTGGGCGCGGCTTCGACGGATTGGACGTTGCTGCTGTGGCTCAGGAACTGGGGGCCACCTTCGCCCAGGTCGATGACCTGGGAACCACGCTCAGCGAGGTTCTGGAAAATGCCCCCGCGGGCAACCTGGTCCTCCAGGGCACCGGCGTCATGGATTTTGATGCCAAGGCCGCGGCCGCCCTGGGCCTGCCCTTTGTCCTGATTTCTAACGCGCCCGCCCGCGCGGCGGAGTTGGCGCTGGGCCACGCGCGCTCTGTGGGCGCTACGGTGGTCGGCGCGTTGACCGACGTTTCCTCGGTTCCCGGTGCGATTTCTTCCCTGGAGGAGATCGAGCCCTATATGTCCGCCGAGCTCTTCCAGAAGCAGCTGCTGGACCAGGCCCGCGAGGTCGGAGCGCACATCGTTTTGCCGGAGGGCGAGGATGACCGCATCCTTCAGGCCGCGGGTGAGCTCATCAAGGGCAAGGTGGCGAAGCTGACGATTCTGGGTGACGGGAACGTCGAGAAGCGCGCCCAGGAGCTCGGGATCGACCTGTCCGGTGTGGAAATCATCAACCACCTGGAATCCCCACTGGTGGAGGAGTTCGCCGCGGACTTCGCGGAGCTGCGCAAGAAGAAGGGCGTGACGCTGGAGCAGGCGCGCGAGACCATGCAGGACGTGTCCTACTTCGCCACGATGATGGTGCACAAGGGCTTGGCTGATGGCATGGTCTCCGGCGCGGCGCACACCACGGCGCACACCATTAAGCCTTCCTTCCAGATCATTAAGACCAAGCCGGAGGCTTCCGTGGTTTCCTCCATCTTCCTCATGGTGATGCCGGGCCGCTTGTGGGCCTTCGGCGACTGCGCGGTGAACCCAAACCCGACACCGGAGCAGCTCGGCGAGATCGCTATTGTCTCCGCGCAGACCGCCAAGCAGTTTGGCCTGGACCCGCGCGTGGCGCTGCTGTCCTACTCCACGGGTACTTCGGGCGCTGGCCCGGATGTGGAGAAGGTGGCGCAGGCCGTCGAGGCGGCCCGCGGTATCGATTCTTCCGTGGCGGTGGATGGTCCGCTGCAGTTCGACGCTGCCTGCGATCCAGGCGTGGCGGCCAAGAAGGCGCCCGACTCTGACGTTGCGGGTAAGGCCACAGTTTTCGTCTTCCCGGACTTGGAGGCCGGCAACATTGGCTACAAGACGGCGCAGCGCACCGGTGGTGCACTGGCGGTGGGCCCGATTCTGCAGGGCCTGAACAAGCCGGTCAATGACCTCTCGCGTGGCGCGACCGTTCCGGACATCATCAACACGGTGGCTATCACCGCGATCCAGGCAGGGGTGAAATAGATGGCGTACGTACTCGTTCTCAACTCGGGTTCCTCCTCGGTTAAGTTCCAGCTGGTGGACCCGGAAAGCTCGGCCACCGATACCCCGCTGGTCTCCGGCTTGGTGGAGCAGGTCGGCGAGCCGCAGGGTGCTGTGACCGTGAAGACGGGCGGTGAGGAATTCAAGGAAGAGCTGGAGATTCCCACCCACTCCTTCGGCCTGGACCGCGCGTTTAGCATCATGCATGAGCACGGCGTGGGCCCGACGGATGTGGAGGTCATCGCCGTGGGCCACCGCGTGGTGCACGGTGGACGCCTGTTCAGCGAGCCGCAGCTCATCGTGGACCAGATCGAGTCCATGATCGAGGACCTCATCCCGCTCGCGCCGCTGCACAACCCGGCGAACCTGGACGGCATCCGCGTGGCGCGCAAGCTCTTGCCGGAGATCCCGCACGTGGCGGTCTTCGATACGGCCTTCTTCAACCACATGCCGCCGGCGGCCGCACTCTACGCGATCAATAACGATGTGGCCTCGCAGTATGACATCCGCCGTTACGGTTTCCACGGCACCTCCCACGAGTTTGTCTCGCAGCAGGTGCCGAAGCTGCTGGACATGGACCCGGGGCACGTCCACCAGATCACGCTGCACTTGGGCAATGGTGCTTCGGCGGCGGCGATTCGCAACGGCCGCCCGATCGATACCTCGATGGGCCTGACCCCGCTGGCTGGTCTGGCCATGGGTACCCGTTCGGGCGATATCGATCCGGGTATCATCTTCCACCTCTCGCGTGAGGCAGGTATGTCCATCGATGAGATTGATGACTTGCTGAACAAGCGCTCCGGTGTGAAGGGCATTGCGGGTGTCAACGACTTCCGTGTGCTGCGCGAGCGCATTAACAACGAGGACCAGGACGCCTGGCTGGCCTACAACATCTACATCCACCAGCTGCGCCGCTTCATCGGCGCGTACATGATTGCGCTGGGCCGCGTGGATGCGATCACGTTTACCGCCGGCGTGGGTGAGAACGATACCGAGGTCCGCCAGGATTCGCTGTACAACCTGGACATGTACGGCATTGACTTCGATAAGGAAGCGAACCTGGTGCGCTCCAAGGAGCCGCGCATGATTTCGACCGCGGACTCCCAGGTCAAGGTCTTCGTGGTGCCGACCAACGAGGAGCTGGCGATCGCGCAGAAGTCCGCGGAGGTGGCCGCCATGGCTCGGGAGGCGGGGCTGTACTAAGCCGAGCGTCGGCTATGCCGCCGGCCGGTAGCGCTGGCGGCTAGAACATCGTGACTGGGCGGACCTTGTTGGCCAGGTCCACCAGCGCGTAGCGGTGGCGGGCGAAGGGGGCCTGGCGGGCCAGTGCCCGCAGGGTATCCGCCAGGCCGTAGCGCAGGCCGCGCTGGGTGAAGGGGAACTCGAAGAGATCGTTGGGGGAGGCCGCAGCATTGAGGTCTGATTCGCGCAGGAAGGTCAGCCCGGCGGAGATGACCGCGATCTTGATCTGCAAGAAGCGCGGCTCGTTCTGCGGAATCTCCTCCAAGCGGCGGGCGGCCCTGCGGATGCGGGACTCGGAGAGATCGTGGACGATGAGCTGCAAAACCGTGGTCAAGCGGGCCATGCGGTGGTGGCGCGAGGCGTTGGGGACCTTATCCAAGGTGGCCACGGCGAGCTCAACTTGGTGCTCGGCGCGCAGCTGGCGGGCCAAGCCGAAGGCGGAGGAGACAGTCGTCGGGTTCGTCGCCCACACGATGCCGTAGAGGCGCAGCGAGTTGAAACGCAGGTGGGCGGGGTCATCGGTGACGTGGTCCCAGATGCCGGGCTGATCCTCAAAAGCGTCATTGGGCAGATCCGCGAGCGAGGTGGTGAGGTTGGCGCAGGCGCGGGCAACGGAGGCGTCGATCAGCGCGGCCTCCGAAAAACCTAGCTGCTGCAGAATGAGCTCATTGACCGCGCCGATGGCCAGCTTGGGGGCGGCCTCACCAGGCAGCACGTCGAGGACGTGGGCGAAGTGGGCTTGGGCCTCGCGGTACTTATCCAAAAGCAGCTCGGTCACGCCGGAGTACCAGTGGAAACGCCAGTCCCTCCCCAGGCGGTCCTCGATGGAGTTCAGCCACTCGCGGGCCTGGCCGATGTAGCCCAAGTCAATCATGGAGCGCACCACGCCGAGCGGAATCTCCGCGGACTCCTCATATTCCGGCGCCTCCATGGCCTGGCGAAGTGTTTCCAGCGCTTCCTGCGGCTCCGTGTAGGAGGAACCTTGCAGCAGCGGGGCGCCGATGTCGGAGCGGACGATGAGCGGGATGGGCAGTGCGGAGACCACCTCGGGGGCGGTGATGCGGACGGTGCGGTCGATGCCGTCGATGAGCTGGTCCGTGCGGAAAACCAGGTGCTTCGTGCCGAAGGTCGTACGCTGCGGGGAGAACACCGAGTGCTGGGCCGGGTGCTGGATGCCATCGCGGAGCGCGATGACCTCGCGCAGGACGCCGAAGAGCTGGTCGCGCAGCTCGGAGACCGACGCAAAGCGCTGCTGTGGGTCCGGATCTGTGGCGCGCAAGAGCAGGCGATAGAAGGAGAGGTAGCGGCGCAGCAGCGGCTCCTCCGTGGGGGAAGGCAGGCCGGGCTTGTAGACGCCATCCTCCACCGGCAGCTTCAGCGTCAGGCAGGCCAGTGTGCGGCCGATGGTGTAAATATCACTGGCCACCGAGGGGCCCTGCGTGGCGATTTCCGGGGCCTGAAAACCCTGTGTGCCGTAGATGTGACCGAAGGCGCCGATGCCGGAGACCGCGCCCAGATCGATGAGCTTGACCTGGTCCTCGGTGACGATGATGTTGGAGGGCTTCAAGTCGTTGTAGACCACGCCGCGGGCATGGAGGTAATCCAAGGCGGGCAGGATTTCGAGGATATAGGCAATCGCCGTGTCGACCGGGAAGCGGTCAGTGGCCTGGTCGTTGCGGCGCTGCTTCAGTGAGGGGCCGCCGACGTACTCCATGACGATGAAGCCACCGGGCACGCGGGGGTCATCGATGAAGTTGAAAATCTTCACGATATTCGGGTGCGTGATGTCCGCGAGGAACTCACGCTCCGCCTCCGCGGTGGCGGTCTCCTCGGCGGAGTTGGTGGATTGCATGCCCTTGAGCACCACGATGCGCCCGGAGACGAAGTGGTCGTTGGCCAGGTAAATCCAGCCCAGCCCGCCATGCGCGAGCACGCCCAAGATCTCGTACTGGCCGGCCACCATGTCACCCGGCTTGAGCTGCGGTGGGGCGGCACGGGGCGCGTCCTTGGGATCGATGAGCGCGTCGCGCGGGTTGCCCGGGACAACGAAGGGCAAGGTGGCCATGCCATCGGCCACTTCGCGGTCGGTGCGCTTGGTGCTGCGGCGCTGGCGGAACGTATCGAGCGCGCGGCGCCGCGAGGCTTGCGAGGGGTCCTCTGCTTTGCGGCGATCACGCAGCTGCCCCAGCTCCTCGATGAGCGCGGCGATATTGTCCGAGTCGACGTACTCGCCATCGTCGGGTTGGCCCGTCGCCGTGCCGCTCGTGCCCATGCGATTCGCGGGGGAGAGGCGGGCACCGGTGGCGGCCTCGTAGTCATCGTCATCGTCGTCCGCGAAGGGATCAAAGGGCACGGCGGCGGTGCGGTCGGAGGCTTCGGCGTCGGCGGCGCCGGCAGCTGTTGTTCCCGCGCTGTGCGAATCTGTTGGGGAGACGCTGAGGTGGTGGTCCTCCGAATAGTCGTCATCGTCATCCGCGAAGGGATCGAAGCGCACGGCTTGGGTGGCGTCGATGGTGGCGTCGTTAGAGGCGTCGTTGGAGGCGGGGCGGTCAGCGGTAGTGGCGGCGTCGTTAGTGTCCTCGTGCTCTTCAGGCGTGAGGTGATCGAGCTCATCCTCGGTGAAGCGGTGCGACATTATTGCCCCTCCTTCTTCTCGCCGGGCTGGTCCTTGGCTGTGGAGCTCGGCTGTGATTCCTCTACAGGCGGAGTCTCGTTGAGGTACTCCGGTTCTGGGAGCACGGGCTGCTCCATGTAATTCCCCAGCCAGGTATTGAAGAGCTCCTGCCAGGTGCCGTCGCGGCGGATGCGCTCCAGCGTGGAGTTGATCTGGCGGATGAGCGGGCGCGAGTCATAGGAGGCATCGGGCTTGCGCACGGCCACGCCATAGCTCTGGCTTTCCAAAGGATCGCCGACGATCTCGGTGTATTTATCCTGCGCCAGCATGCCGGATAGCAGGGCGTCATCCACGACGATGCCATCTGTCTGGCCCAGCTGCAGCGCCATGAGGCAATCGCCCCAGGCGCGGGTCTCCAAAATATCGGAAGACGGCGAGTGTTTGCGTATCGCGTCCACCATGGTGGATCCTTTCGCCGCGCACAACGTTAGCCCGGCGGCCTCCGCGATGGAATGGATGCCCGAGTTCTTCAGCACCAGCAACCGCGCATCCGTCTGCATATACGGAATGGAGAAGGCCACTTCGCGCTGGCGCTCGGGGCTAATCGTCATGGTGCGGATGACCATGTCCACCGTGCGATCATTCAGTGCACGAGCGCGGTCGGAGGCCTCCACGAAGCGGAAGTCCACCTTGTTGGGATCCCCGAAGATATCGCGGGCGATTTCGCGGGCGATATCGACCTCGAATCCGCGGACCTCGCCGCTGGCGGTATCGCGGTAGCTGAGCAGGTTATTGGAGCGGTCCACGCCCACGATGAGCCGGCCGCGTGCCAGGATGTTGGGCACGCGCTCCTCCGGCTTCTTATCGTCCGGGCGGTAGGAGCCGTAAACGTCCGCGGTGCTTTGCTTGGACACCTCTCCCGTGCCGGCGGGTTCGATGATGGCGTCCTCCGGCAGCGGCGGCCCCGGGGTGGAGTTGAGATCCGCGCTGGAGGGCAGGATCGGATCCGGCGTGCTGGGCGGCTCCGGCTCGCAGGCGCTGAGTGCCACGGCGGCGCTGAGCAGCAGCACGGCCGCAGTGGCGTGCTGGCGGTGGTCGGTTCGGCGGCGCATCACAGGTACTCCTGCAGGCGGGGGCGGATACCCAGCCACACGGCGATAATCGCGCCGAACGTGGCTAGGAGGACGCCGGTAGACACCATGGTCATGGCATTGAGACCCTGAACCAGGTAGGTGCGCATGGCGTCGCGGGCTTGGTCGATGAGCGCGGCCAGGGAGTTATCCACGGCATTGAAGGCGCTGGCGGCGGTCGGATCACCATCCGGATCGATGGCGGTGGCTTGGTAGAGCGCGGCGTCGTAATGGCCCATGGAGAGATCCTCCATGAAAGCATCGTGGGTGGTTTCCCAATCCTCCAAGGCCTCCTTGGCGCGAGGAATCAAGGAAGGATCGGAGGAGGGGAAGTCGTCGTCGTCAAGCGCCTGCTCATAGTCCCGCAGGGCCCGGTCCACGGAGTACACCGTGGAGTTAAAGTGCACGGACATGTCCTGTTGGGAGGAGCGCAGGACCAGCGCCAGGGTCTCGGAGGTGCGCATCTGCTGGGCCTCAATGCGCGAGGCGGTCAGCGAATCCCAGGGGCGCGACACCGTCTCGAAGCCTTGGTGGCCGGACGCCCACGTGGCGAAGTTGGAGCCAGCGGCCCACACCAGCGCCAGGAACAACAGTCCCGTGGCCACCACGAAACCGCGGTTGAAGCGGCGGCGGGTCAGCCGCCACAGCCACCACTGCGCCAAGCCGAGGAAAATGATCGCCGCGACCAGGCCCGAAAGCGGCACCCACTGCGGGCGGGTTAGGCGCTGCTGTTGCTGGGTCACCTTCGCCGAGGTCAGGGTGAACAGCTCCGCAGCGGCGGGAAGAATCTGGGTGCGCATGAGCGCCGAGGCATTGGACATGTAGGAGTTCGCCACGGCGTGGCCCGCACGGTGATTGACGCGGGCCTTTTCCACCAGGGCGGTGTAGACCGGCAGCTTGCGCTGGATAAACGTGACGAGCTCGCGCACGCGTTCATCTTCGGCGGAGGTGCCGACAATGGCCTGCGTGGCGGCGACGGAGGCGGCGTCGATGGCCTCGTTATAGCGGTCGCGGTTATCCTCCGGCTCCACGCCTGCCTGGACGAAGCCGGTGGTGGCGACGGTATCGGCCAAAGACAGGTTGGTGTAGAGGTGGTGCGCCGCGTTGGACATCGGCTCGGTGGAGGCCAGCAGTGTGTCCAGATCATCGTGGCGCGCGGCCGAGGAGGAGGACATGGAAAAGCCGGCTGCCGCGAGCGCTACGGTGAGAATTAAGGTAACCGTAAACAGCTTGCCGGGAGTGGTGATGGCGAAGCTATAGAGGCGCCGAATGACCGCGCGGGGCCGGCGAAGGAGCTCATCGCCAGCTGAGTGGGGCGGCTAAAAACTGGCGCGGAGGGCTCGGTGACGTCATCGAGCCAATGATCGCCCCATGATTCGGGGGAGTGCTCGCGCAGTTCGGTGGCCGGGCCGGTCATTCCCTTAGGATAGCGCTCTCGTGCGCCTCGCGCGATGATTTCGGGGGCGTTGGCGCGGGGAGTTTGTCGCGTATCGTGTAAGGCATGTGTGCACGCGTTAACCCAGAACTTTCCGGTGATGGCTGGTCGAAGGGCCCGGGCGGGGTGCCGGTGTGGGGCAAGTTTGGAGCAGCTGGTCTCTTCCTCGTGGCGGGGGATGATGTACTGCTCCAGCATCGCGCGACGTGGACGAATAACGGCGGGACCTGGGGAATCCCGGGCGGGGCGCGGGATAAGCCGGAGTCGCCGGAGCAGGCCGCGCTGCGGGAGACGGAGGAGGAAACCGGAATCTCGCCGGCAGACGTCGAGGTGCTGGATGCCGTCGTCACTGCCGGGCCTTTTTCGGAAGGCTGGACCTATACCACGGTGTTGGCCCGGACGGTTTCGGGGCAGCGCTTGGCCACGACTGCCAACGAGGAATCCGCCGAGCTGCGCTGGGTGCCGTTTGGCCAGGTAGAAGAGTTGGAGCTCTTGAAGCCCTTCCGGGAGGCGCTACCGGGGCTGCTGGGACGCTGGGAGGAACTCACCAGCTGATATAGGAGCTGATACAGGCGGCGGGCAGGAACCTGTGGCACTCTGTAGAGCATGATTGAAGTAGCCGGACTGACCAAACAGTACAAGTCTGTCCGCGCCGTCGATGACCTCACCTTTCAAGTAGAGCCGGGCCAAGTGACCGGCTTTCTGGGGCCCAACGGCGCTGGAAAATCAACGACGATGCGCATGATCCTGGGCTTGGACAAGCCCACCGCTGGCACCGCCCTGGTGCACGGCAAGCCCTACCGCGAGCTGAAGAACCCGCTGCGCGAGGTGGGCGCGCTTCTCGACGCCAAAGCGGTCCACGCCAACCGCACCGCCGCCAACCACCTGCTGTGGATGGCGCAGGCTAACGGTATTCCCACCTCCCGCGTCGATGAGGTTCTGGGCCTAGTGGGGCTGGCTGATGTCGCTGGCAAGAAGGCCGGCGGCTTCTCCCTCGGTATGGGTCAGCGCCTCGGCCTGGCTGCCGCACTGCTGGGGGATCCGGGCGTGCTGATCCTGGACGAGCCGGTCAATGGCCTCGATCCGGAAGGTATTCGCTGGGTGCGCTCGCTCGTGCGGGCGCTGGCGGCAGAAGGCCGCACGGTGCTCATCTCCTCCCACCTGCTGGCGGAGATGGCGCAGACGGCGGACCACCTAGTCGTCATTGGCCGCGGCAGGCTCTTGGCCAATCAGCGCACCTATGACTTTGTGAAGGAAAACTCCAGTGCTTCGGTTGTGGTGCGTTCGGAGCACCTGCGCGAGTTCGGCTCGGCGCTCAAGGAGGCTGGAGTGACCTTCCGCGAGTCGGTCGATGAAGAACAGCGCCCGACGCTGGTGATCCCTCACCAGACCACAGACTACGTGGGCAAGCTGGCCTATTCCACGGGAGTGCCGCTGACGGAATTGACCCTCCACCGCGCCTCACTGGAGGAGGCTTATGTGGCCATGACGGATCGCGCGGTGCAGTACCAAGCGGAGGCACCGCAGAAAGGGGCCCAGCTCTAATGTTTTTCAACACTGTTCACGCGGAGTGGACGAAGCTGCGCACGACGAAGTCCTTCTGGTGGACCACGGCGCTCATCTTCCTCATCGTGACCGGCTGGACGCTGCTGAACTCGCTCAACGCGGGGGAGGCGGTGCTGGGTATTAGCCCGCTGCAGCCGCGGAGCTTGGCCTCCATTCTCCTGCTCATGGGCGTGCCGATCATGATGATCCAGGGCGCGATGATGGTGACCACGGAGTACCGCTACAAGACGCAATCCCTCACGTTCTTGGCCAACCCGAATCGCTGGAGCGTAGCCTGCGCCAAGCTTGTGGTGTATGGCGTGATTGCGGCTGTCATTGCCTTCTTAGGCTTGGTGTACATCTTCGTGTTGGCGGATCTCACGGCAAACGAATCCGCGGCGGAGGCCTTCCAGCCTTTCTCCAGCGACGACGGCAAGCACATGCTGTGGGCCTTCCCCATCGCGGCCTTTGGCGCGGTGCTCTTCGTGCAGGGTCTGGGTCTGCTGCTGCGGCAGACCGCCGGCACGGTGGCGATTTCTCTCATCTTGTACATGGGTCTGGAAAACTTGGTGCGCCTGCTCCCGGTGGTGGGAGACAAGGTCATCCACTTCATGCCGTTTACCGCCTTCCAGAACTGGGCGTTGGACTACGTGGATGAGAACGCCCCGTGGAGCTCGATTGGCTTTGAGGCCCTCGTCTTCTTCGGCTGGGCTGGTGTGCTGTGGATCCTGGGCGTTATCGTGCTGGAGCAGCGCGACGCGTGATCCCTTTTCCGCTTCTGGCGACGTTGGCGCTGTTGTCCGCAACAGCGCCCTTCGCTACTGATATGTACTTGCCGGTGATGCCGGAGATCGTCGCCGATCTGGGCACCACCCGGGCCATGGTGCAGTTGACCATTTCGGGCTTCTTCGTCGGCATGGGCATGGGCCAACTCGTCATGGGCCCGCTGTCTGATGCCATCGGGCGCAAGCGCCTCCTTGTCGCCGGCGCCTTTCTCGCTCTGCTGGCTTCCGTGTTAGCGGCGATGGCCCCGACGGCCTCGGTGCTCGTCGTGGCCCGCGTGCTGCAGGGCCTCGGCGGCGGTGCGTGCGTGGTGCTCTCCCGCGCGGTGGTCCCGGACCTCGTGCATGGTGCCGCGGCGGCGAAAGCCTATTCACTGCTCATGGCGCTCCAAGGTATCGCTCCTGCGGTAGCCCCGGTACTGGGCGGCATCCTGGCGGAGCCGCTGGGCTGGCGCGGCATTTTTTGGGTGCTTGCCGGGCTGCATGCGGTGCAGTTGGTCCTGGCCATCGCTATCGTCCCGGAAACTGCGGGCGGCCGCTCTCGCGATGGGTTGCTGCGCACGGTGGCGGGCAATTACTGGGCGGTGCTGACTAACGCCCGGGTCTGGGGCTACCTGGTGACCATGGCCTTCGGCTTCTGTTCGATGTTTTGCTACATCTCCGCCTCGGCGTTTGTGGTGCAGGACCAGTGGGGATTCTCACCGTTGGGCTATTCGATGGTCTTCGGCATCAACTCCGTGGGCCTCTTCGCGGCCACGTTGATTAACTCGCGCGCGATGGATTCGGTCTCCCCGGCGGTCATGCTGCGCACCGGCGTGACTGGCGTCTTCGCATGCGGGGTGCTCTTGTTGCTATCGGTGGTGCTCGGCGCCCCGGTGTGGGTCTGCCTCATTGTGCTTTTTGCTTGCGTGGCACCGACCGGCTTCATCATGGGCAACGCCACGGCGTTGGCCACGGGGTTGATGCGCCCGCGGGCGGGCAGCGTGTCCGCCATCATGGGCTTTGGCCAGTCCATGTTGGCCAGCGCCATCAGCCCGCTCATGGGCTGGGGCTCGAACGCCGCGTTGACCATGGCCATCGGCATGGTGTGCTGCAGCTTCATCTCGCTGTGCGGCCTCGTGGTATCCACGCGGCTGGCTCGTGGAGCTGCGTGAAGTTCAACAGATGTGCACAACGCAGAGAGCGTTCATGCGTATTATTGGCCGCATGGCTACCCCACGTCTCGCTGAGCTTCGCCTGAGCAAGTTCAAGTCCTTCCAAGATGCTGTATTGACTCTGCATCCAGTCACTTTTCTGACTGGCCTAAACAGTTCTGGAAAGTCGAATGCTTTGGATGGGCTGGAGGTTTTGTCCCGCTTGGCATCGGGGGCAGAACTAGGAGACGCACTTGATGGGCGCATGACCCAAACCGGCCCGATCCGAGGTGGCTCTCGTGGTTGCGCCCCGCATGGCACCGAGAGCTTTGAACTGGGCTGTACCGTTGAATCTGGGACAGATACGTACCGCTATGACGTCGAGGTTCAGGTGTATCCGGAGTTGCGTGTTGTCAAAGAAAGCCTCGTGGGTACCGGATATTCCGTAAAGAGCGGCACCCGCACTAGCGATGCAGAGTTGTTTAAGACCCAGCCGGCAGCAGACAACCGAGCTGGGATCTACACGTTAATTTTTAGCGGAAAGCGTGGGGCAAACCCCACCACACTCTTGCGTGACTCTCGCCTTATTTTGGGACAGATTAAAGCGGTGCTTGCGGGAAAGAACCGCGCGGAGAATTCGGTGTTGAAGGGGGCGTCGATTGTGTCCATGGCGCTTCGATCAGTGTTTCACCTCGATCCAGTCCCCAGCCTCATGCGGGATTACGTCCCAAAGAAGAGCACGCAGCTGAAGCGTAGCGGTGAGAACCTCTCGGCGGTGCTGTGGCAGTTGCACAAGGATTCCCCCAAGACTTTCCAAGAGCTAGGGCAGCTGGCCGCTCACGTGACTGGAGTGGATTCCACACTGGACTTTATTGACTCGCCGTTGGACGAAGTCATGCTGACCCTCGTGGAACACTTCGAAGATGGAAAGCAAGAAAGAACGCCTGCTCGTGAAATGAGCGATGGCCTCCTCCGATTCCTCGCAATTGCAACGGCGCTTAAAACTGCGCCCAAGGACTTGGATATCGAACAGCCACTTGAACTTGGTGATGACGTAGAGAACCCAGTAGCTCAAATTGTCGTCGAAGAAATGGAAAACGGGCTCCACCCTTCGCAGGCGCAAAGAGTTATGCAGATGCTTAGCGAATCCGCACGCAAACATGACTCGCAGGTTCTTGTCACGACCCACAGTCCTGCCATCTTGGACCAGATTTCTGGGGAGAAAAACGGTCAGGTAGCAGTGTGCTACCGGGATAGCAGAACCGGGCAAAGCGAGCTCTCGCCTTTGGTGGAGTTACCGGATTTCGTGGAATCCATTTCCAAGCACAGCTTGGGTGCTGCGGTCACCGCTGGTGAATTAGTCGATGACACCGAAACGCAGATTAGTTTCGAGAACATGAATCGGCTTTTTGGGATCGGCTGATGCGCGTTTACTTCATCGATACCTCTGTGCTGGATAACCTGCTTGCGATTCCTCACAAATGCCAAGCTAAAGAACAAGCCAAAATCGATTTTGCGGAACGCCAAAGTGAGAACGCGAAGTTCATCCTGCCGATTACCGCGGTGATTGAAACCGGAAATCACATTGCGCAGCTTCCGCAGGGCGACGTGAGGCGCAATATTGCGGAAAAATTTTCCCAGATGCTAGAGCTGACCGCCCATCAACAAGCCCCATGGATCCTGCATGGCTTTCAGTGGAACAAGGAGTTCATCACCGAGCTCGTCTCAAGGCACCGTGCGGGTCTATCAATGGTGGATATGATGACTCAGCAGGTTGGTGGCGGCGACCTTTGTATTCTGACTGAGCGCGAGCTGTATAAGCGCGCCACCGGAATTACCGCAGAAGTGTGGACGTACGATGCGGCGCTGGGTGCATATTCTGGATAGGTCATGCCCAATCAAGGGCGAGGCACATCGAGCTCGCGGGCGTGCTCCTACTGCAGCGCTGAAGTCAGGCGCATGACGTTGTCCACGTAGCGGCGCAGCACGCCGCGCTCGTTCCACTCTTCGAGGGTGAGCTCGTGGCAGACCTTCTTGTAGTTGGTGGCCAGCTGGGTGAAATCCTCGATGAGGTCGCCCTTGGCCACCAGCATGGTCGATTCATAGTTGAGGCCGAAGGAACGCATATCCATGTTGGAAGACCCGAACATACACAGCGGTTCGCGCTCCGGCAGGCCCGGGTCCGCCAGGATGAACTTGGAGTGCAGCACGAAGGGCTCGGGGAATTGGAAGATCCGCACTCCCGCCTCCAAGAGTGCCTGGTAGTAGGAGGACTGCGCGTGGTGCACCATGAACTGGTCCGCCTTCGCGGATACCAGGAGCTCCACCTCGACGTCGCGGTAGCAGGCGGTGGTCACCGCCTCCAAGAGGGACTCATCCGGAATGAAGTAGGGCGAGCAGAGAATGAGCTTTTCCTTGGCGTGGTGCACCACCGAATTGAACATGCGCAGGTTGGGTTCCGTGGTGTAGCCGGGGCCGGAGGGCACCAGCTGAAGGTGGTTGGAGTCCGCCGTCATGGCGTCGTCATAGGGCTGCATGTCCAAGGACAGCTGCTCCTCTGATTCCAGATACCAATCCACCGCGAACACCGCGGCGAGCGAAGTGACCACCGGTCCGGTCATCTCGACCATGTAGTCGATCCATGCGCGGTCCTTGGTCTTGTATTCACGCTTGATCATGTTCATCGAGCCCAAGAAGCCAGTATGACCATCAATAACCACGATCTTGCGGTGATTACGCAGATCCGGGCGGCGGAAACGTCCCTTATGCAGCTGCAGCGGAAGCATGAGCCGCCAGTCGACGTCAATCTCGGTGAGGCGCTTGCCCAGCGTGAAGTAGCCCTTGTACTTCAGGCTACCGATCTGGTCCAGCAGCAGTTTGACCTCCACGCCGCGCTCGCGGGCGCGCGCCAAGGACTGGAAGAAAACATCGGTCACCTCATCCCAAGACTGGATGTAGATCTCAATGAGCACGTATTTCTCAGCCCGGTCCACGGCCCGCGCCATCGCCAAGATGGCCTCCTCATAGGAGGCGTGGAGGCCCTTGTTGTGCCCGATGAGGGCCGGGTGCCCGGTGAGGTTGCGGTTGAGCTGGATGAGGGATTCCACCTCCGGGGAAAGCCGCCCGGAGGGATGGTTGGGGGTGGAGGCGGTGACGTCGTTTAGCAGCGCATTGGCTTCTTGCTGAATGCGGTGGCGGCGGCGGTTGATGTAGGGCGAACCCATGAGCAAGAACAGCGGCAGCCCCACGATGGGAAGCACAAGAATGGCCAGCAGCCAGGCGGTAGAGCTGGAGGGGCGGCGGCCCTCGGGGACCACGCCGATGGCGATGATCTTGATGCCATAGTCAATAACCAGCAGCACGAGCTGCCAGACGGAGAGATCGACGTTCACGTTCATGGCAGGCTAGCGCACCGACGCGAAATCGGGGACATCGAAATCTGCGATCAGCGGCACGTGGTCGGAAGTCTTGTCACCGGCGCGCTCCACCATGTCCACCTGGGCGCCCTGGACGAGACGCGCTAGTGGCTCGCTGGCTAGCTGGAAGTCGATGCGCATGCCCTCGTTCTTCTGGAAGCGCAGGGACTTGTAATCAAAGTAGGTCCAGCGCTCTTCTTCGGTGAAACGGCGCGTGACCTCCTGCAGCCCGGCCTCCTCCAGCATTTGAAAAGCCGCGCGCTCGGGCTCGGTAACGTGCGTCTTGCCGCGGAAAAGAGAGATGTCCCAGACGTCCTCATCCCGCGGAGCAATGTTGAAATCGCCCGTGAGCAGTAGTTTCGACTGCACGCGGGTTTCCACATAGCGTGCCAAGGAGTAGAGAAAGTCCAGCTTGTAATCAAAGTGCCGGTCCGTAATCTCACGGCCATTGGGAACATAGAGGGACCAAATCTCAATCCCGCGGATGCGGGCTGAGACCGCCCGGGCCTCGCGCTTTTGCTCCTTGGCGGGGTCCTTGTGGAAACCCGGCTGAGCAGGGAAGAAGGTCTGGACCTCCTCCGGTTCTTCCTTGGATAGGATGGCCACGCCATTCCACTGGTTCAGGCCGTGGCAGGTGACGTGGTAGCCGGCCTCCTCGAAAGGCTCGCGGGGGAACTTCGCATCCGCCACCTTGGTTTCTTGCAGGCAGAGCACGTCGATGTCGTGTTTGGCCAGCAAGTCCACCGCGCGCTGGGCGCGGGTGCGGACGGAGTTGATGTTCCAGGTAGCGATGCGCATGTGGTTTAGGGTACTTGAGGCAGGCGACGGGCGTAACGGTGGCGGTGCTGCTCGAGGAACCCGAGCTTCTCATAGAGCCGGATCCCAGCCGTGTTTCCTGCCACGACCTGCAGGTAGGCCTTCTCCGCACCCTGGGACTTGCCCCAGGCCAGCATGTGCGCGCCCAGCGCGGTTCCCAGTCCCTTGCGGCGCCAACCTTCGGCGACCTCCACGGCGGAATAGCCCAGCCACACGGTGCCGTCACCGGATTCGGTCAGCGTGCCCCGCGTAATCGCGATGGTCTCACCCGTCGGGGCGAGCAGGCGCCCAAAGCCCATCGTTCCGTCGATGCGGCTGCGCAGGTACTCCAGCGCCAGCGGCGGGAGCGCCTGGCCGCGGAAGTGGTAGAGGTCGAGCCACTCGGAATCGGGCTGCTTGTCGATACGGAAGCTGACATCCCCCGGGGCAGGGAGATCTGCCAAATCGCGCACCATCACGAGGATCTCCGGTTCGAGCTCCCAGGCTTCGGGTTCGGCCGCCAGCAGCTTCTCCGCGGAGGCACCGATGCGCTCCGGAATGGCCAGGCACACGGGCAGATCGTGACGGGCATAAAACGCTTCGATCTCTTCCATCGGCACCGGGAGGAAACCCGCGGAAGGGCCGAGCGGCACCGCCGAATTGGAGCGGCCCGTCACGCCATCGCCCGCGCGCATGAGCCACTGCCCATCGGAGGTCCACGTGTGCTCCTTGCCCGGGAAAGCCGCGGCGGTGGCCACCTCGACGGCGCGGATATCGGAGTTGCGCACCGTGCGCGGGGAGAGGCGCTTAATAATCTTGAGCTGCTCCGGCGGAATCTCCACCGCGTCGAGCGAAGACGGGTAGCCGCCGACCTCTTGCGGCCGGATGAGCAGTGGATCCAGGCTGAGCACGTGGCCGATGACATCGCTGTACACGCCGTCGAAATCGCGCCGGGCCACGACGCGCTCGCCCACGGAGACGTCATCGGATCGGAAGATGCGGGACATTAGTCGTCGTGCCCGAAGGGGTCCTCGTCCTCGCCCGGCAGCCAGGTAAGCCCGGCCTCGGTCCACCCGTTGCGCTTGATGACCTTCTTGGCCTGGCGCTTGTAGCGGCCGGTGAGCACGTCGGTGTAGACGAAGCCGTCGAGGTGGCCGGTTTCGTGCTGCAGCATGCGCGCGAAGAAGCCGTAGCCCTCGATGGAGATGTCCTCGCCCTTCTCGTTCTTGCCGGTCACGCGGGCCCAGTCGGCGCGGCCGGTGGGGAAACCCTCGCCGGGGACGGAGAGGCAGCCCTCGTCCTCGGAGCCGTCGTCAGCCGGCATGGTCTCCGGGATCTCGGAGGTTTCCAGCACCGGGTTGATAACGCAGCCGCGGCGCATGCCGCCGTCGGGAAGCTCGGTGCCATTGGGACCGTCGGTGTCGGGGCAATGGTAGACAAAGAGGCGCTTGTTCACGCCGATCTGGTTAGCGGCCAGCCCAACTCCGTGCGCGGCGTCCATGGTTTCGTGCATGTCCGCGATGAGCTCCTGTAGCTCAGGAGAGTCGATGGCTTCGGTGACCGGCTCGGTGGGATTGTGGAGGACCGGGTCGCCGTGGATAACGATGGGACGAATAGTCATGGCATACAGTCTAAGCATGCACTCCCTGTCAGACCTAGACGCCGCGATTTTGGAGTTCGAGTCCCACGCCCCGCGCGATATCGGCGCCAAGGAGGAGGCCATCCGCACGCAGCTGGACATCACTCCGGTGCGCTATCACCAGCGCCTCAACGTGCTCCTGGATGACCCCGCAGCGCACGCCTCCTACCCGCTGTTGGTCACCCGTCTGCGCCGGCTTCGCGACGTCCGCGACGACGTCCGGCGCGCCGCACGCGATAATGCCCCAGACTGAGCGAATCAGATACTAAAGTTGCCAATGTGACTAATGTGAATCCGGAAAACTCTGCCTCGTCCGCTGACCACGCGCGCCACGCCGCCGATTCTGACGCGGCTGCCGCCCCGGCCGCCGCTGCCGCTCCTGCGAGCAAGCTCCCCCTGCGCGGGCTCGCCATGGTGCTCATCGCCGTTGCCGTCATGCTCGGCATGTGGGCGCTCTATGCCATGACCTCTGATGATTCCGAGGACACCGCGCAGAACGCGCCGGCAGGCAACGATGCTGTCGTGTCCGGCCCCGCGACTGGCGGCGCCGAGGGCGACGCTGCTGCCGCCGGTGGCGCGGAAGGAGCGGCGGACAAGAACCGCGAGGAGTCGGATGCTGCCGGTGCTGACGCCGAGGCTGGCGCAGACGGCGATGCTGAAGCCGAGCGTGACGCTGCCCGCGACGACAACGCTGAGGAGGGCGCTGCCGCAGGTAGCCCCGACCGTGCCCAGGCGGAGATCCCCGTCAACGTCTACAACAACTCCGGTCGCGCCAACTTCGCTGCCGATGAGGCCGAGCGCCTGAAGTCCCAACACTTCCACATCGCTGAGGTGGGCAATATCAGCGGTGATGTCCTCGTCGCTCCGAAGACCACCGTCTACTTCCCAGAGGGCGATGCGGCCGCCGAGAGCCTCGCCAAGGAAGTTGCCGCCCAGTACTACGGTGCTAACGTGCCGGCGGAAGCGATTGCCCCGTACCCGGCCGAGCTGACCGGGGACTACACCAAGGGCGATGCCGTCGTGGTTGTCCTCGCGGTTCCTCAAGCCTAGGGAATAAAATCTTATTAAATTCATCCGCCCGACGGATAGGATGAATGGGTGAATATTCCGGAAGAGAACTTCGCCCGCTCGCCCGAGCCCACGCTGGGTGTTGAGTGGGAAGTTGCCCTCGTTGATCCAGCGACCTGGGATCTCGTGCCACGCGGCGCTGAACTCATCGACCGCGTGCGCGCTGCTCATCCCGACATCCACCTGGAAAAGGAATTCCTCCAAAACACGGTGGAGCTGGTAACCGGGGTGTGCCGGACGGTGCCGGAGGCGATGGGGGACCTGCGGGCGTCGCTCAGCGCCGTGCGTGAGGCGGCCGACCCCTTGGGCGTGCGCCTGTGGGCCTCGGGCGGGCACCCCTTCACGGACTTCCGGCAAAACCCCGTCTCCAACAAGGAGAGTTACTCCGAAATCATCAACCGCACCCAGTATTGGGGGCAGCAGATGCTGCTGTGGGGCACGCACGTGCACGTCGGCATCAGCCACGAGGACCGCGTGTGGCCCATCATTAATGCGCTGATGACGAAGTACCCTCATCTGCTGGCTATTTCCGCCTGCTCGCCGGGGTGGGAGGGGCTCGATACCGGCTATGCCTCCAACCGTACGATACTCTACCAGCAGCTGCCTACCGCGGGCATGCCCTACCAGTTTGAGAACTGGGAGCAGTGGAAGTCCTACATGCGGGACCAGGCCATTTCGGGCGTCATCAACCACACGGGCTCGATGCACTTCGACGTCCGCCCGGCCTCCAAGTGGGGCACGGTGGAGGTGCGGATTTCCGACGCCGCCTCCAACCTCCGCGAGCTCTCCGCCATCGTGGCGCTGACACACTGCCTCGTGGTGCACTATGACCGCATGATCGACGCCGGCGAAACGCTGCCCACGCTGCAGCCGTGGCACGTGGCGGAGAACAAGTGGCGCGGCGCGCGCTATGGCATGGACGCGCTGGTCATCACCTCGCGCGAGACCGATGAACGCTGGATCAAGGATGAGCTGGCGGATCTCTTGGTGGAGCTGGCTCCGCTCTCGGAAGAGCTGGGCTGCGCCCGGGAGCTGCAGCTAGTGCAGGAGATCATCGATGGCGGGGCGGGTTATGAGCGCCAGCGCCGCTTGTACCAGGAGACCGGCAGCTGGCAGAAGGTGGTTGAGGCCACCGCGGATGAGATGGAGCGGCTGGCGTAAGTACCGAACGATCAATTAAGGCCCGCCGGGGTTTTCAGGGGCTTAATTGATCGAAACGTCCCCCTAGCTAGCTCTCCGCCACCGCGCGCTTGCGCGGCGCAATGAAGCCCCACACGGCGTAGACCACGATGAAGGCCAGGCAGGACAGCGTCCACAGCGAGGTTGCCCACGGCTGGAAGGATTCGATTGCGTCGAGGTTGGCCGAGGACATGGTGAACCACACGGGCACTGACATGAAGGGCAGCGAAAGCACGAACAAGGCCGCCACGGAGGCAAGCCCCGCGAGCTGCTCACCGCCCTTGCCGGACACACGCGAGCTCACCGCCTGGTTAACCGAGACGAAGACCATGACGATGAAGGGGATGGTCCACACGAAGTGGTGGTACCACGAGAAGGGGGAGACCAAGCAGGTGCTCAGGCCCGTCAGCGCGAACGCTGCCGAGCGGTTGCCGCGCAGGTAGGCGGTGCGCAGCGCCAGGCAGGTCAGCGCGAAGACCACGATGACCGCCAGGATCCACCAGATGCCACCGTCGATGCCGAGCTCGCGGAACATGAGCGAGCGCAGCGACTTCGCCCCGGGGTTGGCATGCTCGCCCACACGCGAGGAGTTGAACATGGCATCGGTCCAGAACACCATCGCATCAGGCACGAAGAGGAATCCGAGCACCACCGTGACGAGGAAGGTAATCACCGCACCCGCGGCAGCCCACCAGCGCTTCTCAAAGAGCAGGGCCAGGCCCATGTAGGCCGGGGTCAGCTTGATTCCGGCCGCCAGGCCAATGCCCACGCCCGGCAGGCGGCGCTTGATAGGCAGGAAGTCAAAGGCCACGAGCAACATGAGGAAGACGTTGACCTGCCCGTAGTACAGCGACCCGTGCATCGTCTCATTCGCCGGGGTCAGCGCGGTAAGCAGCACCGCGATGAGGACGGCCGCCGGGGTCATCTTCACGCCCGCTCGCGGAAGATCATGACGATGATGGCCAGCACTGCCAAGAACATGAGCGAAGGCCAGATAATGGTCAGCGCGTCCTTGCTAAAGAACGGCAAGACTTTGAACAGCAGGCCCGCAAAGGGTGGGTAAGTGAAGGGGAATTCAAAGATATAGGGGGCGTCGTAGAGCAGGCCACCGGCGTTGAGATCTTCGCCAGCCATGCGGTAGATGGCGAGGTCGAAGGGGAGGATGAAGGTGAAGGCCTTGTGGCCATCGAACTGGATGATCTTGTACACCATCACTGCGATGCCCAGTGCGAGGACAGCACACATCGTTGGTACGCCTTGCAACTTCTTCACGTCGACTCTCCTCGCCTGACCACCTATTAGTGCCTTTTGCAGCCTATATTATTGTCCCCTCATTTCCCGGCAGAAAGGTACCGTGTCCTTACTTTCGGCGCATCGAACGCGCGGCCGGGCTCTCGTTGCGTGTCATCGAATCCGGCGTGCCGTACAGACCCTCGCGGCGAGCGATACGCGTGGTTCTTTGTGCGGTCACCGGGCTGGTGATCATGGCGAAGAGGACAAGCAGCACCAAGATGCCCAAGTCGCCGCGCTCAGCCACGCTGAAGCTCTCCGAACCCGTCACCTTGATGATCGCGCCCACGATGGTGAAGATGAGCCCTGTGGTCTGTGGTTTGGCGATGGCATGCACGCGCGCCATCGTGTCCTTAAAGCGCGCCACGCCAATCGCGGCCGCCAAGATGAGGATGGAGCCGACGAGGATGAGGATGATGGAGAGGATATCGGCAATCAGTGCGTAACTCATGAATCCCTCTTCCTAAATCGGGTGACAGAGACCGTGGAGATGAAGCCGAGGAGCGCCACGACGATCATCGCGTTGGAGACCGTCGTGTCCAGCGTCCAGCAGATATAGGTGGCCAGGGCGCATTGGAACATGGCCACGAGTCCGTCCATAGCGATGAGCCGGTCGAGCGAGTTCGGGCCGATGACGATGCGCCACGTGGTGATGAGGAATGCCACCACGAGGAAGCCGGCGGCCACGGTGAGCAGGATGTTATACAGGTCCGTATCCATCAGGGGTGGCTCCTTTCAAAGATGGCAATCATATCGGCCTCGAGCTTGCGTACGGCCGCGATTTCGCGTTCCAGGTCCTCTTCGGAATCGGCGTTCAGCAGGTGGATGGTCAACATGCGGTTGGCAATGTCGATATCGGAGACCGTGCCGCCGGGCTGCAGGTTGTACAGGCTGACCGCCAGCGAGAGAATGAACTCGTTCTCCACTCGCATCGGCAGCTTCACAATCGCCGTCTTCGGCACCGGCTGCGGGCGCACCGCCAGCCAGCCGACCATGATGGAGGCCTCCATCAGCTCCACAAACCACTGCGCCATGAAGACGAGCAGTTTGCCCCAGCTCACCGAAATCCCCGCCACGGGCATGGCCGGCAGCGGCAGCGCAAAGACGATGAAGAGGCTGACGAGCAGGCCACCCACCAGGTTCGCTACGGTAACTTCGCCCATGAGCATGCACCACATGACGACGATCCACACCATGAACCACGGCCGGAAGCGGTGCTTAATACCGGAGAATCTCATCGCGACACCTCCTTTTCATCATCGTCCACGGTCGTGGGGAGTGTAGCCGTCGTGCTTGGCGACGACTTGGTGGTCGGTGCCACCGGTTCCGGATCCGGGAGGGGCTGGCTCCGGTTCTTTCGCGAATCCGCGCCCTCCTCGTAGCGCTCAGCAGGATCTAAGTGGCGCGTCGGGTCCTCGGCGGAGTCACCCAGGACGGCATAGCGGTAGATGGAGTCATCCTGCGCCGAGGTGGCCGCGCGGGTGGTGACACCAGAGATGGGGCCCGCCAGGAAGGACATCGATACCGAGGCGATGACGAGCAGGGAGGTCGACGCCAGCATGCCAAAGGGCACGCGGCCGACGTCATCGCGCTCCTCCAATTCGACGTACTCGGTGACTTCTCCCAGTGGGGAAGGCCGCACCATGGCGAGGTTGCCCTCGGGCGCATCGCCGCGGTCGCGCAGGAATCCCTTGGCCCACACGAGGATCATGACGTAGAGGGTCAGCAGGGAGGTGACCACCGCGCCGCCGATGAGGACCCAGGACAGCCAGGAGCCTTCATTCGCACCGGCTTGGAGCAGCATGATCTTGCCCAGGAAGCCGGAGAAGGGCGGGATACCGCCCAGGTTCATGGCCGGGATGAAGTACAAGATGGCGATGAGCGGCGCGGTGTAGATCAACGAGCCCAAGCGCCGCAGCGAGGAGGTGCCGGCTTGGCGCTCGATGAGGCCCACCACCAGGAACAGCGCGGTCTGCACCAGAATGTGGTGCACCGCGTAGAAGATGGCGCCCGACAGGCCCTGCGCGGTTCCGAGGGCAACGCCGAAGATCATATAGCCGATGTGGCTGACCAGTGTGAAGGACAGCAATCGCTTGATATCCGATTGGGCGATAGCGCCCAAAATACCCACGAGCATCGTAGCCAGTGCGACCCACATGAGAAGGACGTCCAGCCCGCCATCAGTAAAGATCGAGGTGCGCGTGCGGATGATGGCGTAGACACCAACCTTGGTGAGCAGGCCCGCGAAGACGGCGGTGACCAGCGAGGGGGCGGTGGGGTAGGAGTCCGGCAGCCAGGCATCCAGCGGGAAGACGGCCGCCTTAATTCCGAAGGCGATGAGCAGCACGGAGAACACCGCGGTGCGGGTGCCGGCGGGGATATCCTCCATCCGGATGCCAATCTGGGCCATGTTCATCGTGCCCACCGTGGCGTAGACATAGGCCAAAGCCAGCACGAAGATGAGCGAGGAGGCCATGGAGACCATGACGTAGCCCACGCCGGCCCGCACGCGCGCCGGCGAGGCGCCGAGGGTGAGCAGAACGTAGGAGGCCACGAGGAAGATCTCGAAGCCCACGTAGAGGTTGAACAAGTCACCGGCCAGGAAGGACACGTTCACGCCCATGGTCAGCAGCATGTAGGTGGGCAGGAAAGCCGCCACTGGCTCGTCCTTCGTACCGTCGCGCACGCCCTGTGCGATCGCGTACCACATGACGGAGAAGAGGACGATGGAGGAGGTAAAGAGCATGACCGTGGACAAACGGTCCGCCACCAGCGTGATGCCCACCGGCGCGTCCCAGCCGCCCACCTGCAGGGTTTGAATGCCGGTGGTATCCGCGATGGCAATCAGAGCGGCATTCACCACGGCGAGCGTGAGCAGCGAGAAGAAAGCGATGCGGCGCTGCGCATTGGTATTGCGCGCAAAGAGCATCGCCAGCGCAGCAGCCAAGGCCGGGATGATGATCGGCAGGGGGATCAGATAGCTGATATACGGCAGCAACAGATCCACTAGGGGCGAGATGGTCTCACTCATCGGTCGCCTCCTTCACGGGAGCCTCGAAGAACTCGGGGCCAAACTTATCGCCTTCCTTGGTGGTGCGGCCGGTGGTCGGGTCATTAGACGCGTCGTGGTCAGGGGCGGCTGAAGCATTGCCCGGGCGCGAGGCAATCGCCGCGATGGCAGCGTCCTCGGTGTCGTCCTCAATCACGTCCGCGGAGCGGTAGCGGTATTGGCGGTAAGCCAAGGTGAGGATGAAGCCGGTCAGCGCCATCGAAATGACGATGGCCGTGAGGATCATCGCCTGGGCCAGCGGATCGGCGATCTGATCGCCGTAGGGGAGAGAGTTCCGGCCGTCGATAGGCGGCGAGCCTGCCTGGCCGCCAGCCATGAGCATGAAGAGGTTCGCGCCGTTGCCCAGCAGCAAGATGCCGAGCAGCATTTTGGTCATGGCGCGGTCGAGCAACAGGTAGACTCCGGCGCCGCAGAGCACGCCCGCAGCGAGCAGGAGCATGAGATTGGCATCCATTAGGCGTGTCCTTTCTCTGCCGTGGTAGCGGCTTCTTTTGCTTGTGTGCGGCGCGCCAGAGAGCGTGCGCGATCGCGGGCGCGTTGCTTACGCATCTCTTCTTCCTCATCGAGCTTCGCGCCCAAGGAGGACAGCACGTAGAGCGTGAGGCCAATGACGATGAGGTAGACGCCGGCGTCGAAAATCAGCGCGGACGGCAGCGACACATCACCGATGAGCGGTATACCTACCTTCGTGTACCCAGAGGTCAGCGGCGGGTAGCCCAAGAGCATCGGGGTAATAACGGCGCTGAGGGAGAACAGCAGGCCTACCGCCATGGTGCGGCCGCCGTCGAGAGGCAGCGCCTCTTCAAGCTCCTCGCGGCCGCCAGCCAGGTAGCGCAGGATCAGCGCGAGAGCGGCGACGAGGCCACCGGCAAAACCGCCGCCAGGGGCGTTGTGGCCACCGAAGAAGAAGTACAGGGACAGCACCATCATCGAGGGGAAGAGGATGCGGGTGCTCACGTCCACCATGAGCGAGCGGTTGAGCGCCTTTTCGGATTCCACGCCCGCGGCCAGCCAGCGGCGGCCGGTGACCTTCAAGGTCGGGCGGCGGGAGGCACGGGTGAAGCTCTGCGTACGGAAAATCAGCGAGGCAATACCCGTTGCGGCAATGACGAGCACCGTGATCTCGCCGAAGGTATCCCACGCACGCAGGTCCACGAGCAGGACGTTGACCGTGTTGGCGCCGTGGCCGATCTCCTTGGCCAGCTCCGGCATGTACTGCGAGATGGGCTCCTCGCGCCGAGCGTTGATGGCAAACATACCCACCACGGTGACGGCGAGGCCAACGCCTACCGCGAGCCAGGCGCGCAGGCGGCCGGTCTTGGGATCTTGCTTCCACTCGGTATTAGCCGGCATACGGCGCAGCACCAGCATGAAGAGCACCATGATGATGGTTTCCACGAGGAGCTGCGTCAGCGCCAAGTCCGGAGCGCCCTGCAGCGCAAAGATGAAGGACAAGGCGTAGCCGGTCACGCCCACCAGGATGACCCCGGAGAGGCGGTTATCCAGCACCGTGGCGGCCACGGCGGCGATGATGATGATCACCGCGGCGATGGCCTGCCAGGGGTTTTCGGCCACGATCATGCGCACGTTGGTGAGATCGCCGCGGATGAGCATGACGATGGGCAGCACCATGAGCGTGGCGAAGATGACCGTGAGGTTGTATTGCAGCGAACCGCGCTGCGTGGAGGCGGTAATGCGCAGGGAGAGCTGGCGCAGGGCGTTGATGATGGCGTCGTAAGCATCGTCGGCAGAGCCCAATGCGGGGTAGGTGAATTGGGCCTTGGTGAGCGCCTGGCGCTGCCAGTGGAGGAGGGAACCCGCAGCGATAATGATCACGGAGAGCAGCAGCGGGATGGTCCAGCCATGCCACAGGGCGAGCTCGGAGGCGTCCTGCGCCCCAAAGGTGTTGTCCAAGTGCTGCGTGATGCCGTGGGAGAGCGGCAGCGGCAGCAGACCGAAGAAGATGGTGAGCAGGGTCAGCACTGCCGGTGGGATCCACAGGAAGGGGCCGATGTGGTGCATGTTTGCTACCGCCTCAGAGGGCTCGTCCTGGCCCTTGGAGGAGAAGGCTCCCCACAAGAAGCGCAGCGCGTAGGCCATCGTCAGCGCGGAACCGACGACGACGGTGACGAGCAGCATGTTGCGCGGCATGCCGACGAGTAGTTCCTCGTGCATGATGGCCTCGAGCGTGGCTTCCTTGGACACGAAACCCAGCAGGGGCGGGATACCGGCCATGGACATCGCGGGGAGGATGGCCAAGACGTACAGCGCGGGATTCTTCTTGCCCAGGCCCGCAAGCTTGTCGATGTCCCTGGTTCCCGTCGAATGGTCGATAGCGCCGACGATCATGAAGAGCGCGGCCTTGAAGAGGGAGTGCGCGAAGGTCAGCGCCAGTCCCGCCTGCATGGCCTCACGGGAGCCGATGGCAATGATGGTGGTGATAAAGCCCAGCTGCGAGACGGTGCCATACGCCAGAACCAGCTTCAAGTCACGCTGCTTGAGCGCCATCCAGCCGCCGAGCAGCATGGTGAAAGCACCCAAGGGGAGGACCACGAGGTGCCAAGTGGGAATGTCATGCACCGAGGGGGCAAGGCGTGCGACGAGGTAGATGCCGGCCTTGACCATGGCCGCGGAGTGCAGGTAGGCCGAGACCGGGGTCGGTGCGGCCATGGCACCGGGCAGCCAGAAGTGGGCTGGGGCGATGGCGGACTTGGAGAGCGCACCACAGAGAATGAGCACGATAGCCACGGTGAGGTAGGGGGTGTTGGCGAGGTCTTCGGTGGCGGCGATACTGCTGAAAGACCACGCGCCGGTCTGGCGGCCGAGGAGGGTAATACCCACCAGCATGGCGAGACCGCCCAGGACGGTGACCATGAGCGCCTGCTGCGCTGATCGACGCGACGAGGCTCGCTCGCCGTAATAGCTCACCAGGAGGAAAGACAGCAGGGAGGTGATTTCCCAAAAGACGTAGAGCAGCAGGAAATTATCGGAAATCACCAGGCCATACATGGCCGTGGCAAAGCCCACCATTTGGCTGCTGAAGAGGGCGAGGCGCCGCCGGGAGTGGTCGAAATAGCCCCAGCAATAGAGCAGGACCAGCGCGCCTACGCCCAAGATGATGAGGCTGAATAACGCGGAAAGCGCATCCATGCGGAAGCTGACATCGAGGTGCGCTGCTGGCATCCAGTTGAGGTCATAGGCCAGCTGGTTGCCGTCGCGCAGCGTGCCATCGGTCAGCCGTTGGAGCACCCAGAAGAACCCAACCGCGGGCACTATTGCCAAGAGGCCGAAGGAACGGCGGCCGAGATAGAAAATCAGGAAGGGAGCGGCGATGGTGGTTAGAACCAAGGCACAAAAGAGAGTGAGCACGAGGTTGCGGTGGCGTCCTTTCCTTGTCGGGGGACTGGGCTAAACCCACCGCACTGGCGGGCGTCTACTAGTGCTCACGATACAGTCTGAAATCCCAATTTTCACTTTTTCATTTCATGCAGTTATATATGCGTCTCCTGTTGGCGTTCTTCCACGTCGCTAGCGGCTCAGGTTGGAGGGGTACTGCGCCGCCCGCCCGGGATGCCCGGGCCACGGGGGCGGCGCTGCGGTGCGCTTAGGCGAAGCGCTGCAGGAAGAGCGCCTCGGCGATGGCGATCTTTTCAATCTCGGTCGGGTCGACCGACTCGTTAGCGGAGTGGATGGTGCACTGCGGCTCCTCGACGCCGAAGAGTGCGATCTCCGCGTTTGGGTGCTTCTCCTGCAACTCCACGGTCAGCGGGATGGATCCGCCCATGCCCTGGGTGATGGTCTCCCCGCCGAAGGCTTCGCCGAGGCACTCGCCGAGCAGAGCCACCGCGGGCTTTGCCGGGTCGGTCTCGAATCCCAGGTTGGCCTCCAAGATGGTGACCTCGATGTGTGCGCCCCACGGGACGTGCTTCTTCAGGTGCTCGGCCACGGCCTCCGCGGTGGCGCGGGGATCCATGGTGGCGGGGGTGCGCAGGTTGATGTTGGCTTCTGCGGTGGCGGGCACAGCGTTGACGGCCTCGGCCACCGGGGTGGAAGTAAAGCCGGTGATGGTCACTGCCGGGCGGGCCCAAATCATATCCGCGATAGCGGTGGCACCGGCCGGGTCCTGCGCGCCCATGACCTCGGTGCCCTCGAGCATCTGGGCATCAGCGCGGAAGTTCTCCTCGCTGTAGGCGGTGTCCTGGCCCTCGGCCAGCGGCCAGGTGCCCTCGCAATCGACGCCGTCGATAGTCGTGCGGCCATACTCATCCGTCAGGGAATCTAGCGTGCGCATGAGCGCCTTGACGGCGTCGGGAGCCGCGCCGCCGAACTGGCCGGAGTGCACGGCCGAGTGAAGGGTGGAGACCTTGACGTTGATCTGCGAGCCGCCGCGCAGGGAGGTCGTCAGCGTCGGGACACCTACCTTGGCGTTGCCGGCATCGGCGATGAGGATGGCGTCGGCCGCGAAGAGCTCAGGGCGCTCCTCGATGAGTGCGGACAGGCCCTCGCCGCCGCGTTCCTCGGAGCCCTCAATAAGCACGGTGAGGTTGAGGTCGGTTCCACCGTTGGCGTCGAGCGCGCGCAGGGCCGCCAGGTGCATGGCGACGTTGCCCTTGCAGTCAGCGGCGCCGCGGCCGTACCAGCGGCCATCGCGCTCAGTCAGGGTGAAGGGATCAGACTCCCACGCGTCGGGGTTCCCGGCAGGAACCACGTCGTAGTGCGAGTACAGCAGCACCGTCTTCGCGCCCTCCTTGCCGGGGCGCTTGGCGACGATCGCCGTGGAACCATCAGCGGTAGGGATGGCCTCGGGGGTGAAGTTGGCGTCGACAAGCGCGGCGTGGACCCACTCCGCCGCCTTCGCGGTCTGGTCCTCTAGACCCGGCTCGTTGTGGACGGAATTGAAGGAGACGAGCTCCTTGAGCTGGTTGAAAATAGTGTCGCGGTCATTGTTCACAAACTCAGAAATCTTGGTCATGCACTCCAACCTACTCGGATCCTCAACTCGGCCTACCGGCCGCTAGGTAGTAACATATGCACGGTTCTAGTCCATATTGTTTATAAGTTCTTTTTAGAAAGGACCTGACATGGCGTCTACCACCGCCGAAGGTTCCCAGTCCACGCTCCGCGAGCTCACGCTGCGCGGCATCATCATTGGTGGGCTCATCACTCTTATCTTTACCGCCGCCAACGTGTATCTGGGCCTCAAGGTGGGCCTGACGTTTGCCACGTCCATTCCTGCCGCCGTGATTTCCATGGCGGTGCTGCGCCGTTTTGCCGGGCACAACATCAAAGAAAACAACATCGTGCAGACCATCGCCTCTGCGGCCGGCACGTTGTCCGCGATCATCTTCGTGCTCCCGGGCTTGGTCATGGTGGGCTACTGGCAGGGCTTTTCCTTCATCGATACCGCCGCGGTGTGCGCCATCGGCGGTGTGCTCGGCGTGATGTACTCCATTCCGCTGCGCCGTGCGCTGGTGACGGGCTCGGACCTGCCCTATCCGGAAGGCGTGGCCGCGGCGGAGGTCCTCAAGGTGGGCGATAGCACCGGTGAGGAGGGCGAGGCCGCCCACGAAGAGAACACGAAGGGCCTGCACGTCATCCTCTTTGGCGGCATCCTTTCTGCCGTCATGGCACTGCTGGCGGCTATGAAGGCAGCCGCCTCCGAGGTGGCCACCTACTTCAAGCTGGGCCCTGGCGCGACGACGCTGGGTAGCTCCCTCTCGCTGGCGCTGGTCGGCGTGGGCCACCTCGTGGGCTTGGCCGTGGGTATTGCCATGCTCGTCGGCGTGGTCATCTCCTACCTCATCCTGCTGCCCATCCTCACTGGTGGTGAGGGGCTGGGTGATCCGGCCACGCTCATGGACACTGTTGATTCCGTCTTCTCCGGCCGGATTCGCTTCATCGGCGTGGGCACCATGGCTATCGCCGCGATCTGGACGCTGATCAAGATCACCGGTCCGATTGCCAAGGGCATGGCTGAGTCCTTCGCCTCCTCCCGTGACCGCAAGGGCGGCCAGCAGGTAGCGGTGGAGGAGCGCGATATTCCGGCGCCCTATGTCATTGGCACCATCCTGGTCCTGATGATTCCGATTGGTCTGCTGCTGTGGAACTTCGTGCGCGGTACCGATATTCACGACCACATGGCCGTCCTCATCACGGTCTCCGTACTCTTCACCTTGCTCGTGGGCCTGATCATCGCGTCGGTGTGTGGCTACATGGCTGGCCTCATCGGTGCCTCCAACTCGCCGATTTCCTCCATCGGCATCATCGCGGTCATCGCCGCCGCGCTGATCATTGCCGCCGTGACCCGCGGGACGGACGCGGAGCCGCTGTCGCTGGTGGCCTACACGCTGTTTACTGCGGCCATTGTTTTCGGTATCGCGACTATTTCCAATGACAACCTGCAGGACCTCAAGACCGGTCAGCTGGTCGGCGCGACGCCGTGGAAGCAGCAGGTAGCGCTCATCATCGGTGTCCTCTTCGGCTCCCTGGTGATTCCGCCGATTCTGCAGGTCATGCTCACCGGCTTCGGCTTCCAGGGCATGGAAGGCGCTGGTGAGGACGCGCTGGCTGCACCGCAGGCCGCGCTGATGTCTTCGGTGGCCTCCGGTATTTTCGATAACTCTTTGCCGTGGGATCTCATCGGTCTGGGCGCGGCTATTGGTGCCGTCATCATCATCGTGGACGAGTGCCTGCGCCACTTCACCGACAAGTACTCCCTGTCCCCGCTGGCCGTGGGCATGGGCATGTACCTGCCGGCAGCTATCACCATTGTGGTGCCGATCGGCGCTTTCTTGGGCTACTTCTACAACCGGTGGGCGGCACGCCAGTCCAAGCCGGACTTTGCCAAGCGCATGGGCACGCTGCTGGCCACCGGCCTCATCGTGGGTGAGTCCCTCTTCGGCGTGGTCAATGCGGGCATCATCGCGGCGTCGGGCGGCGATTCCCCGCTGGAGATCTTCGAGGGCGGCACGGCAGCCAAGTTCGTGGGCGTCATCCTCTTCGTTACCGGCATTGCCGCGGCGTATAAGTGGACGGCTAAGAAGGCTGCGTCTTAAGAGCGACAGGGACTTCGTTGTGACGGGCGGTTCGGTTTAGCGGGCAGTTTACTTTGATGGGCGGTGCTTTCGCACCGCCCGTTCGTGTTGAATCTTGCAGTCGGTAGGTCTGAGTGCCAGAATGGTCGCTAGCACTTCCACATGGCAAGTGCCAGAAATGAATCAAAATCATCTATGTGGTTGGGGCTGGAGAACACTCGCCAGCCGTGCCGTCGCGGGCGTCCGTCATAGATCCAGACGTGAGTGTCGTCCTCAACAAAGCTTAAGGAGCACAAACACATGGCAAAGATCATTGCCTTCGATGAAGAGGCACGTCGCGGCCTCGAGCGTGGTCTCAACACGCTTGCCGACGCCGTCAAGGTCACCCTCGGCCCCAAGGGCCGCAACGTCGTCCTGGAGAAGTCCTGGGGCGCCCCGACCATTACTAACGACGGTGTCTCCATCGCGCGCGAGATCGAGCTCGAGGACCCGTACGAGAAGATCGGCGCAGAGCTGGTCAAGGAAGTAGCTAAGAAGACTGACGACGTTGCCGGTGACGGCACCACTACCGCTACCGTTCTGGCACAGGCTCTCGTCCGCGAGGGCCTGCGCAACGTAGCCGCTGGTTCCAACCCGATGGGCATTAAGCGCGGCATTGAGGCCGCCACCAAGAAGGTTGTTGACTCCCTGCTTTCCTCCGCGAAGGAAGTAGAGACCCAGGAAGAGATCGCCACCACCGCTGGTATTTCCGCCGCTGACCCGGCAATCGGCGAGAAGATCGCCGAGGCTATGTACACCGTGGGCAACGGCTCCGTAAACAAGGACTCCGTTATTACCGTTGAGGAGTCCAACACCTTCGGCGTTGACCTTGAGGTCACCGAAGGCATGCGCTTCGACAAGGGCTACATCTCTGGCTACTTCGCTACCGACATGGAGCGCCAGGAGGCTGTCCTCGAGGATCCGTACATCCTGCTGGTTTCCTCCAAGGTCTCCAACATCAAGGACCTCGTTCCGCTGCTGGAGAAGGTCATGCAGACCGGCAAGCCGCTGCTGATTATAGCTGAGGATGTTGAGGGCGAGGCCCTGTCCACCCTCGTGGTCAACAAGATCCGCGGCACCTTCAAGTCCGTCGCCGTGAAGGCTCCGGGCTTTGGTGACCGCCGCAAGGCCACCCTGCAGGACATGGCTATCCTCACCGGCGGCCAGGTCATCTCCGAGGAGGTCGGCCTGTCCCTGGAGACCGCTGAGATCGAGTACCTCGGCCAGGCACGCAAGGTTGTCGTGACCAAGGACGAGACCACCATCGTTCAGGGCGCTGGCTCCCAGGAGCAGATCGACGGCCGCATCAAGCAGATCCGCGCCGAGATCGAGAACTCCGATTCTGATTACGACCGCGAGAAGCTCCAGGAGCGCCTGGCCAAGCTGGCCGGCGGCGTGGCAGTCCTCAAGGTTGGTGCCGCTACCGAGGTTGAGCTCAAGGAGCGCAAGCACCGCATCGAGGACGCTGTACGCAACGCTAAGGCAGCCGTCGAAGAGGGCATCGTCGCCGGCGGTGGCGTGGCCCTATTGCAAGCAGCTGATGTCCTGGATTCCCTCTCTGACCTCACCGGTGATGAGGCAACCGGCGTCAAGATCGTCCGCGAGGCCCTGTCTGCTCCGCTGAAGCAGATTGCTCAGAACGCAGGCCTGGAGCCGGGCGTTGTCGCCGACAAGGTTGCGTCCCTGCCAGCTGGCCAGGGCCTCAATGCGGCTACTGGCGAGTACGTGGACCTCATGGCCGCTGGCATCAATGACCCGGTCAAGGTCACCCGTTCCGCACTGCAGAACGCTGCGTCCATCGCGGCCCTGTTCCTGACCACCGAGGCAGTTGTGGCGGATAAGCCGGAGCCGGCCGGTGCAGGCGCTGGCATGCCGGACCCCGACGCAATGGGCGGCATGGGCTTCTAATGCTTAGCTCCCCGGACTGAGGCGTCTCGCGGCCGCAGCCAGTAGCAAAACGAACGCTCCCCACGGTCAACCGTGGGGAGCGTTCTCTATTCTGAGACCTTTTTGTGCCCTTATCTCACCCCGGATGGGGGTAGGCGAGCATGTTCTTGCGGAAAATATCTCGCGCTTTTACTTTGTTTGTCAGGCCTATGAATCGCTAATGGAGGGGCTAGCGTTACGTTCTGAAGAAAATTTCTTGGAGCCTCGCGCCTGACTCTGTTTATTTCCGCAGTTAGGGGCGTTGTTGCTGGTTAGGTTAAGGTCGAGTGAATAAATAACGCTTGTTGCATGCTTGATTCGCAATACTCTTCACCCGAAAAATTAACTCGCCTAAACGCTTGCAAAGTCGGGGAGGTGTGCCAAAATAGTTTCTTGTGACGCCCGCTGAGGGTGTCTGCAAAACCGCAAACCCCTCCGGGCACTTCTGAGTCCGGACTTCACAAAAGGAGACCATAATGGATCTTTCTTTCGTTGCTGATCAGCTGGGCAACTTCGCTGACTTCGCTTCCGGCATCAAGAACCTCTTCCAGGGCTTCGCTAAGGCTTTCGACGTCATTTCCGGCGCTGTCCAGCAGGGTGACTCCTACGAGTTCGCTCCGAAGACCAACGAACTCGACGTTCTGTCCTCCAAGTAAGCTTTAGCGCTCTCTGAGCGTCTTGACTACATAAACTTCAATCCCAAGGAGATCAAAATGGGTACTTTCTCTTCCACCGGCATCCTCGGCGACATCCTGTCCGTCCTCTACGCTCTGGGCGACATGGCTTCCGGCGCCAAGAAGCTGATCGGCCTGCTCTAAGCAGCACGCTGTTCACGCAGAACTAAGCGTTAACCCCGCTGACCCACTTTGGGCAGCGGGGTTTCTCATTTGTATAACCCTGACCGGCTAGTTCAGCGGCGCGGTACGTTTTCGCAAACATGCCCTTGGGATCATGTGCTTTCCGGACCTTGCACGCGAAAACGTACCATCGCGTACGCGGGGCGGGTACGGATCGATCAATTAAGGCCCCAGATCTTCGAGTTTTGGGGGAACTATTTGTGAGAAACGTACATTCTGAGCGGCTGCTGCCGCCCGTTTGCCACTACGGGGGTAAATTGGGCGGCGGCAACCAGTTTTATCGCGCCGGATGCCTGTTTCATAGATAGAATTATTGGCATGGCTGACATTAAAGACGACGAACTCCCCGAGATCGACCTTGCGCAGACCGACGGCTACGTCGTCGATGACTCCGATGAAGACGATCCCTCGCTCATCATGCCGGATGGCTCGCCGGTTGAGACTTGGCGCGAGAACTACCCATACGAAGAGCGCATGACGCGCGATGAGTACGAGTCCATCAAGCGCTCCCTGCAGATCGAGCTGTTGAAGTGGCAGAACTGGACCAAGGAAACCGGCCAGCGCCACATTATCCTCTTTGAGGGCCGCGATGCTGCAGGTAAGGGCGGCACCATCAAGCGTTTCAATGAGCACCTCAATCCGCGTGGTGCCCGCACCGTAGCGCTGGAGAAGCCGTCCCCGCGCGAATCCACGTCGTGGTACTTCCAGCGCTATATTCAGCACTTCCCGTGCGGCGGTGAAATCGTCTTCTTTGACCGCTCCTGGTACAACCGTTCCGGCGTGGAGCGCGTCATGGGCTTCTGTACGGAATCCCAGCACGCAGAGTTCCTGCGCGAGGTACCGATGCTGGAGAACATGATTCTCGGCTCCGGCATTTCGCTGACAAAGCTGTGGTTCTCCGTGACCCGTAAGGAGCAGCGCACCCGCTTCGCCATCCGCCAGATCGACCCGGTCCGTCAGTGGAAGCTTTCGCCCATGGACTTGGCCTCTCTGGATAAGTGGGATGATTACACCCGCGCCAAGGAGGAGCAGTTCCGTTACACCGACACTGAAGAGTCTCCGTGGATCACCATCAAGTCCAACGACAAGAAGCGCGCCCGCATTAACGCGATGCGCTACGTGCTCTCCAAGTTTGAGTACACCAACAAGGACCACGAGCTCGTTGACCAGGTGGATGACAAGATCGTCAAGCGTGGTCGCGACCAGATCGGTGACTAGTCACGTCACATTGACCGCTCATTAGCGGCTCGCGAATTTGCGCCAGGCATAAAGAGAAGAGGCGGCAGGAAATCCTGCCGCCTCCTTTCTTTGCCTACCTAGTGTTTCCAGGGCTCAATCGGGTTGCCCTGCCACTCGGAGTTGCTCGGGACTTGGTCGCCGCGCATGACCAGCGAGCCGGGGCCGACGGTGGCCACGCTGCCGATGACTGAAGCAGGCAGCGCCACCGAATGCGAGCCCAGGGTGGCGCCGGCCTTGATGGTGACGGTATCTAGGCTCATGACGCGGTCCTGGAAGAGGTGCGTTTGCACCACGGTGCCGGGGCCGACAGAAGCGCCTTCGCCCACGAAGCACAAGTCCGTCTCCGGGAACCAATAAGAATCAATCCACGCGCCGCGGCCAATCGTCACGCCCAGCGCGCGCAGGCCCTGGTTGATCTCACCCATGCCATAGGTGTGGGTGAAGAACCACGGGGCGGCGACCGCCTCTACGAAGGTGTCCTGCAGCTCGTTGAGCCACACGAAGGCGGACCACAGCGGGTGGTCGCCGGCGGTCTGCGTGCCCACGCAGATCCACTTGACCGCCACGGTGATCGCCATCGCGATGGCGCCGGCCACCATGAGGATGACACCACCGAGGGCCCAGGCGGCGGCGATGCTGAGGGCGTCGGCAAGCGCGTAAAGCGTCGCCAACGTGCCCGCCAGCAGCATGGCCGAGGTCATCGGCGCCAGCAGGCGCATGGTCTCAATCGCACCACGCGCGGCCTTGACCCCAAAGCCCGGGTTATAGGTGAGGGACTCGCCCTCCACACCGTCCACGTGGGCCTCCACGCGGCGCATGCGCTCCGGCGGGGAACCCCACCAGTTAGCACCGGACTTGGTCTTCTTCGGCGTCGAGGACAGCACGGCCACCAGCGAGTTCTTCGACAGCTTGCGGCCCGGACCGGTGATTCCGGAGTTGCCCACGAAGGAACGCTTGCCCACCTTGGTCTCACCCGTGAGCATCCAACCGCCGCCGAGCTCATAGCCGCCGATCATGGTGTCATCCGCCAGGAAGGCGCCGTCCTTGACCTCGGTGAGCTTGGGCACCATGACGGCCGTGGAAATCTCCACGTCCTTGCCAATCGTCGCACCCAGCGAACGCAGCCACGCCGGGGTGAGCTGCGAGGCGTAGATGGGGAAGAGCTGCGTGCGGGCCTCGTCCATAAGGCGCTCGATGGCCCACAGGCGCCAGCCCTTGGCGGAGCGCACCGGTGCCACACCGGGCTTGATACCCAGCGAGAGGATGCGCACGCCCAGCCAGGTTTGCAGCATGAAGGTGGCAAACGCCGCCAGGGCACCGAGCGGAGCGAAGAAGATAGAGCCGACGTAAGGGGAACCGTCGGTCACCGCGATGAGGGCAACGACCACGGCAGCGCCCACGGCCAGCGCCACGATGGGCTGGAAGGCCAGCAAGATAGAGGTAGCGCCGTAGATGGCTACCCACCACGGGCGGCGCTTCGGGGCATGCGACGGGAAGCGGTGCTTGGAGCGGCCCACCTTCTTGGCAGGAGAGCCGGACCAACGCTGGCCGTCCTTGATCTTCTTGCGCCCAGTGACGGTGGAGCCGGCTTCGACGTGGGCATCCTTGCCCACGACGGTGCCTGGGAGCAGCGTCGAGCGCGCGCCCACGCGAGCGCCTTCCTTGACCTCAATGGCGCCGACGTGCAGGATATCGCCGTCGAGCCAGTAGCCGGAGAGATCGACCTCGGGCTCAATCGCGGCGTGCTTGCCCAAGGTCAGCAGACCCGTCACAGGCGGCAGCGAGTGCAGGTCCACTCCGCGGCCCATCTTCACTCCCAGCGCGCGGGCATAGTTGTTGACCCACGTAGCGCCCGCGATCGAGCGCGAACCAGAAGCATCCGCCCAGCGCTCCGCTGCCCAAATACGCAGGTGCGTGGAGCCCCCGCGCGGGTACTCGCCGGGCTTAATACCGGTGGTGATCAGCCGCGCGCCGAAACCACCGATGGGGATGCGGCCGATGGGGGTGACAAAGATGACGAGGAGAAGGATGACCAGCCACCACGGGGTGGTCATGGCCCACTCCACACCCAGCAGGTTCGCCAGGTTTGAGCCCAGCAGCAGCCAGGCCAGCCACGTCGTGGCGGCCAGCGTCATGATGGGCAGCTGGATGAGTGTTTGCGCGATGCGCGTGCCAGCGCCGACGGGCTTGACCTCGCGGGCAGGCCCGGCGTCTTCGACGGACTCGGCACCGGCAAGCTGCTCCGCCAGGGAGCCTAGGCGCGGGTGGTCGTAGAGATCGCGCACGGCCACGGTGGGGAAGCGCTCGCGGATGCGGCCGACCAAGGTCGCCGCGGCCAGCGAGGTGCCGCCGAGGGAGAAGAAGTCTGCGTTGACGTCCTCGACGGACACCCCCAGGGTGTCCACCCACAGCTCCGCCAGCCACTGCTCGGTGGGGTTGAGGCCGTCTGCCTCCACGCCCACTCCCGGCAGCGGCCACGGCAGGGCTTTCTTATCCACCTTGCCGGAGGTTCGAATCGGCAGCTCATCCATGACGCAGATGCGCGGGACGAGCGCTGCCGGCATGGTCTCCGCTAGGCGGGCGTGTGCCGCTTCGTGGTCGAACCCGGCATCCGGGTCATCCAGGGAGACGTAGCCGACCAACACGGACTCGCCGCCCGGTGTCTTCTGCACGGCCACGGCGGAGTTGTAGACGTTCGGCAAAGCGGCGACGTTAGCTTCGACCTCACCGAGCTCGATGCGGCGGCCGCCAATCTTGACCTGGTCATCGACGCGGCCCACAAAGTACAGGCCGTCCTCTTCCAGGCGCACGTGGTCGCCGGTGCGGTAGGCACGCTCCCAACCCATAGACTCCAGCGGCGCGTACTTCTCCGCGTCCTTCACCGGGTCCAGGTAGGCAGCCAGGCCCACACCACCAATGACGAGTTCACCCACCTCACCGATGTTCACGGGGACGCCGTGCTTGTCGACGACCACCAGATCCCAACCCTTCAGCGGCAACCCAATCGATACGGGCCTGCCGGGCAGCATGCGCTGCGCGCAGGCCACGACGGTGGCCTCGGTGGGGCCGTAGGTATTCCACATCTCGCGGTCCTCGGTGGCCAGGCGGTCCGTGAGCTCCTGGGAGCAGGCCTCGCCGCCGACGATGAGAAGGCGGATGTTGTCCAGGGCCTCGGCGGGCCAGAGGCCGGCCAAGGTCGGCACGGTAGAGACCACCGTGATGTCGCGGCGGATGAGCCAGGGGCCCAAGTCCATGCCGGAGCGCACCAGGGAGCGCGGGGCCGGTACCAGGCAGGCACCGTGGCCCCAGGCCAGCCACATTTCCTCGCAGGAGGCGTCGAAGGCCACGGACAGGCCGGCCAGGACGCGGTCGTCCGGGCCGAGGGGGCCGTGCGGGCTATCCGCCAAAAAGAGGGCAGCTTCGGCGTCCACGAAGGCGGCCGCGGAACGGTGGCTCACGGCCACGCCCTTGGGCTTGCCCGTCGATCCGGAGGTGAAGATGATCCACGCGGTGTCTTCGGGGCGTGGCTCGTCGAAAAGCGCGCCGTCTCCATCGTCCTTTTCGTCGAACGTGGGGCGCGCCTCGCGCAGCATGCGGAAGCCCTCATCGGTGAAGACACCGTCGATGTCGGCTTCGCCGAAGACCATCTCGGCGCGTTCATCGGGGTCGTCGGCGTCGACCGGCACGTAGGCCGCGCCGGCGGCGAGTGTGGCCAGGATGGCCAGGTAGAGCTCGCGCTTGCCGGAGGTCATGCGGATGCCGATGCGGTCGCCGCGGCGCACACCGCTGGCGTGGAGCTCGGTGGCCCATGCGGAGACGTCGGCAAGCAGCTCGGCGTAGGTGAGGATTTCACCGTCGTCGAGGGCCGCGGCCTCGGGGTAGTGCTCAGCGGTGGTCTTAACGATGTCCCACAAGGTGCGCGCGGGGGCGGCCTCGTCGCCGAGGAGGTAGTGCTCGGGGACCTCGGGCATCGCTGGGGTCTCGGGCTCATCGGTGCGGAGGGCGTGGCGGCCCCCGGTACTAGGAAGGTTTTCGGGCTCTGTCATTTAAGCATCACCGCTTTCGGTATCGGCGGGTGCGTCCGCCGCGATGATGGCGGCGGCCAGCTTGCGCAGATGCTTGAGCTGCTTGTTGGTGGATTCGTCGAGGGCTTCGTCCTCGGCCTTCGACACCAGGACGGCAAGCTCCTTGTGAGCTTTCACGCCCTTCTTGGTGGAGGCAATGATTTGGCGGCGACGATCTTTGGCATCGCGCTCACGCTTGACCCAGCTGCGGGACTCCAAGGAATCGAGCAGGCGCACCATGTCGGAGGCGTCGATGGCCAAGGTCTCCGACAGTGCGGACTGGGAGGATGCGGTCTCCGCAACGAGGCAGGTGAGCACCCAGTACTCGCGCAGGGTGGTTTGCTGCGTTTGCAGCGCGGCCTCGACGCCTTCGCGGGTGCGGCGGCGGAGGCGCTCCAGCTGGAAGGAGGGGGACTCCAAGAGCGCGGTCGGAATGGATACAGAATTCAATGAAGGCATGCCGACGATACTACGCGCCTAAGGTGGCAAACTTAAATCATGGGTTGTGGCCCATTAGTTTCAGGTTGAGGCTAGCTTCTGCACGATGAGTGTGTTGAGAGAAACGCCTTCCCGTTCTGCTTCGATGGTTAGGTCTCGGTGAAGTGACTGAGGTATGCGGAGGTTGAACTTCCCCGAAAAGCTTCGCTGCCCGAATGGTTCCGGGATGCGTTCATTGTTGCGTTGCATATCTTCTAGAGTTTCTTCGACGACGCTGCGCAACTCGGCTTCTGCGGTGGCCGCGGTTGTGTCCAGCCATGACAGGGAAGGGAACTCTAGGACTGTGGCAACGAACTCGCCATCTTCTTCTGACCAAGCGGTTTGGTAGGTGTATTTGTCTGCGAGATTCATGATCTGCTCCTAGGGGAGGTGGTCGATGGCGGCTAAAACTTGGCGAATCTGAAAGGGCTTCGCTTTCCCGTTGTGCCCCCTCTTGGATATTGACTCGGGGGTCTCCCTGCCATGGGGTTTTATAAACGATGTGCGAAGTTCCACGCCGTTTCTTTCCGGCGCTTTCTTGGCGTTCGAAATAGAAGTCACATACAAGTTGCAGCTCTGAGAAGCGGACGTTTGTCCGTGAGGCCCGCATCTTTGTGAGGATCTTTTCTATCTTGGAAACCACACCTGTATGGTACCGCAATGGTACCACTAGTGGTTTGGGTAAACCATAGGGCAGCCTTGTGCTTTCCAACCATCCGTGCCGCCCTCGACGTTGATGACGTCCCAGCCCTTGGTGTGCTCCAAGTACTGGCAGACCTGCATGCTGCGCCCGCCTAGGTGGCAGATGACGTAGATGTCTTGGTCCGGGTCAATCTCGTCGATGCGATCAACTAGTTCGCCCATCGGGATGTGCGTGGCGCCCTGGGCGTGCTCGGTGTTCCACTCGTGGACCTCGCGGACGTCGATAAGCTGGGCGTTCTCAGGTACTTCCTGTGGCGTTACGTTTCTCATGCCCCATACCCTAGTCACGCATAGGGCCTAGTGTTGTTACTCCACTCGTCGCGTCCACGGAAGAGCTTCAAACTCTGCGCGGTCCCCGTTCACAAACCGTTCAAGGAGGGACAAGGCTTCGTCGATGTCCTCTAGGAGCATCTGGAAGTTTTCTTCCTCACCGTTGTTGTGGCCCCATTCGACGAGGTAGCGTGCCGCTCCTGTTTCTGAGGGTTGCACGCGGTCGACCTGGCAGTAGTCGCCCGGGACTATTCGGTCAAAGGCTGCTACCCACGCTCCCACTTCGGGGAAGCCGTCCTGGCGAACTGCCTCGAGAAGGTCATCGTTGAAAAGATACGCAGCTGAGCCGAAGACCGTGGCGTTGACCATGAAGCGCTCTTCCTCAGGGATATCTGAGGACGACTTCTGATCTTGCCAATTCACTTTGTCCACCAACTGCGCCGGGGAGTAGGTGAATTCAACCATCAAATCCAGAGCAAGGGGCAGTGGGATGGATGGGATTTCGTGTAGGTTCCCGTCGGGGGTGACAAGGTCAAGCGAAACGTTGTCGCCCGTATAGGTTGTTTCCAAGGTATAACGCTCCTGGAAGTCCACCTGACTCCCGGATCGAACCTCAAGCCTCCATCCTGTGAAGAGGCGAAGGCCTGCTTCGAGTACGGAGGAGGAGGTGGTCACCTCCCAAGTGTTCACATACAACTTATCCGCGAGTAGCTTCAACTGGCAGCTCTCAGCCCCCGGAAGCGGCTTGCCCGACGGGTTGTACAGTGCCAGGGAATCATCGACAACAAGCGAAATGCCATGATCCTGCGCCAGATGAGTAAGCCTCTCTATTGTGACCGACCTGACGTCGGCAGGGATGAGCAGCCGAGTGAGTGCTTGTGCCTCCACGTGCTCCTCGGCGAGGAGGATTTCGCTTCCGAGCTTTGAGTTAATCCTCTCAATATATTTCTGCATCCGAGGGCTGGGCTCGCCATTATGGTCAGCGCGGATGCGGTGCATCATGCATACTGATGCTTCAGTCCACTGCTCCTCGCGCTCCGGAAGCTCCATTGCGGTGACCGTGGTGTACGGTGCCGGATCCGAAGATGAAGAGTCCGGGAAGACCGTGGAAATCATCTCGCCGTTGCCGTCCAAATAGTGCTCCGCCACTGCGATGACTTCGTCTGCGATGTCGAAGGTCTGCACATTGTCGGTGCCGAGGTTATCGTAAACCTTCGCGGTCCACTGTCCTTGCGCATTGCGGCCGTAGGCCAGGGAAAACGTTGGCCATTTGTGTAGGTGGACCATCACGCCTGCGGGGAGCTCCTTCACCGCGTCCAGCCGGCGCCAGGGTGTTTCGTGGCGGACTGAAGCATCCAGGATTGGCTTAGATTCGCGTTGAGGCAACGGCTCCCACGCAAGTTCTTCGATCAACGGGTTGTGATCACTGAAGGAAAGCAGAATCTCTCGTGCTTCTTCATAGGTATCGACAGTGAGCGTGCGGAATGCTGGTTCAGTGGCCTCTGGAGGGAGGCTGGACCATATCAGTTCGAACTGACCACTTGCGCGCACGTGCATGGACATATCGAGGCCGTAGCTGCGTTCTTCCGAGCCATAGTTGACTACCTGAAGCCACGTTTGCTCGGACACCGGCAGGCGCAGGGCGTCCTCAAAGGCGCGATCAAGCATCGGTCTGCTGACCTGTCGCCACATAGTTCCCATGCAGTTCCTGATGGAGGAAAGGCCATTGCTGCTCGTGGGGATTCCAGTCGCATTAAAGAGGATGTCCGTGGTTCCAATGAAGACAGTCAAGCCGTGGTAATACGCCAGCAAAGCTAGCTTTTCTTGGAGTTCTAAATTGCTCGAATCCATCGTGACCGTGACGGCCGAATGCGCGGGCACGTCCTGTCCGAAGAGCTTGGAGAGCGCCGCCGATGCTTCTTCCATTTCTGGATCCGGCTTCCGGAAGGAGTCCAGCCCTTCCGTCTGAATTAACTCCAGAAAATAGTCATGGTCAGCAATCTTTTCTCGGTTAAAGCGCACGATGTTGAGCTGCACGTCCATTAAGCGGGGTCCTTCCGGGGTGGGTTGGGCAAGGGCACGGACAAGCTTATGCGTCTTGCGTCACAGTTTCCTTGGGATCCTGTGGATGGTCTCTGTCAGGGTGCTCGTGTAGACGGTGGGCGGGCGCGGGCTTTAGCGGTGTGCGGAGAGGTACTCCAAGATCGCTTTCACGCGGCGGTTGTCCTCGCTGGGATCCAGCCGCAACTTGGTGAAGATATTGGAAACGTGCTTGGCCACCGCGGCGGAAGACAGGACGAGCTCGGCGGCGATGTCCTTGTTGGACTTGCCGCGGGACATTAATTCGAGAACCTCGCGCTCGCGTGGAGTGAGCTCGCCCAGACCGCTGCGCCCGGAGCTCATTAACGCCTGCGCCACGGTGGGATCGATGACGGTGCCGCCCTGAGCCACCACGTCCAGGCTGGAGAGGAAGTCCCGCACCTCGGAGACGCGGTCCTTCAAGAGGTAGCCTGTGCCGGCATCGGGGGAGTCGAAGAGCTCCACCGCATATGCGGGCGCTACATACTGGGAGAGCACCATGACGGGTAAGCCCGGGTATGCATTTCTCAAGTTCACGGCGGCTTTCAAGCCATCATCGCCCATGCCTGGTGGCATGCGCACGTCCGTGATGACGATGTCCGGAAGCTCATCACGCAGCTTATCCATCACGGCCTCAAGCTCCGGGGCGGAGTCCGCCTGGCCCACAATCGAATGCCCGCGGCGCTCCAAAAGGCCAGCTAAACCTTCGCGCAGAATGGCGGAGTCATCCGCCACGACGATTCTCAAACTCATTTCTTAAACTCCTGACTGTCCGCGATCGAGAAGAAGAGGAATCGAGCACGCCAGCCTCGTCGGCCCGCCCGGGGGAGAGGATAGCGTCATCTCCCCGCCGAAAGCCGCGAGGCGCTCGGCCATCCCCGCCAAGCCGTGGCCCGGCACCACCCGCGCGCCGCCTGGCCCCTCATCCACCACGGCGATTTTCAAGGAGGCATCCGCGGTCACTAAAACAGACACCGGCGCGCCGGGCGCGTGCTTGGCCGCATTGGTCAAAGCCTCCGTGCCGAAGAAGTAGCCGCAGGCCAGCACGGAGGCGGAGAGCTTGGGCAAAGGATGCGGGGCGAAGACGCTGACGTGGGGGCCGTGGGAGGAAGCAACGTCGGCAAGCGCGGCCACCAAACCGTGATCCTGCAGCACCTGCGGGTGGATGCCGTGCACCGTGGCGCGCAAGGATTTGAGGCCGCGGTCCACGTCCTGTTTGGCGGCGGTAAGCAGCTCGGCGAGGCCAGAAGGGGCGTCGAGAAGAGCCTCCCCCAACTTCATGCTCGCGGCCACGAGGTATTGCTGCGCGCCGTCGTGTAAGTCGCGCTCGATGCGTGCGCGCTCCACCTCGTAGGCATCCGCGATGGCGCGGCGCGAGGCCGTGAGCTGCGCGATCTTCTCCGCTTGCTGCTGCTCATGGTTGGTGGGGTGGGGCTTTCTTCGGAACACGGTTCACAGCATAACGGGCGCCACCGATGGCAGGGGTAGTGCTGGCACTACCGTAAAGAGCAACGCTAGGGCTGTTCTTTCTGTGGGCCCTTCACGGTGGAATGAGAGACATGGCACAAACACTTTCCCTGACAGACATCACCAAGGATTTCGGCGGCGGCCCGGTGCTCGCTGGAATCTCCCTCAACATCGAACCGGGCGAACTCGTGGCCGTCATGGGGCCGTCCGGCTCCGGCAAGTCCACGCTGCTGCACTGCATGTCCGGTGTGCTCACACCCACGCACGGCAGTGTGCGCTACGGGGATGAGGAGCTCTCCGCGCTTGGCGACGCCCCCCGTTCCCGCACTCGTCTCCGCAACTTCGGCTTCGTCTTCCAAGACGGCCAGCTCCTGCCGGAGCTGAGCAACGTCGACAACGTGGCGCTGCCGGGCATGCTCAACGGCATGGGGCGGCATGCGGCCCGGAAGCGGGCGATGGAGCTGCTGGACCAACTGGGCCTGGGCGATTTGGCGGACCGCCGCCCGGCGCAGGTTTCCGGTGGTCAAGCGCAGCGCGTGACCATCGCGCGTGCGCTGGTGGCGAATCCGGGCGTGGTCTTCGCCGATGAGCCCACCGGTGCCCTGGACCAGTCCACCGGTCATGAGGTGATGCAGATGCTCACCACCATTGTGCGCCAATCCGGGGCCAGCCTGGTCATGGTCACGCACGACCCGAAGGTGGCTGACTGGATGCAGCGCCGCGTGGAGATTCGCGATGGCATCATCCACGATGACCGCCGCCTCGGGGTGATTCGATGAACACCGCGACTTTAGTCTTTGACCTGCAGCGCGAATCGATACGCGCGCGCTCCGGAACGGGCATCGTCTCGGTTCTGGCTATTGTGAGCCTGACCATTGGTTCCGCCATTGCCTTCCTCGTTGCGGGTGGCACCTGGATGTTCTGGGAGCGCGCCCAGCACGTCGAGGACGCCGCCCCGGCTCTCAAGGAGCCCTTCGGCAACGAGATTGAGTTCTTCCTGTATTCGTGGTTTGCTCTGGCCCTGTTGGCCTGCGCCTTCATTCTTCCGGCGCTGTTCAACCTCACAGCCCAAGCCGCTGTCCTCGGCGCCTCAGGCAGGGAGCAGCGCCTGGCCACCCTGCGCCTGTTGGGATTGAGCTCCCGCCAGGTGGAGCGCATGGCCATCGTGGAGACGGGCCTGCAAGCCATCATTGGCATCGTGCTCGGCGGGCTGATCAGCCAGCTCATCGCGCCGGTCTTCACCCAGCTGGACTTCCAGATGCGCTCCATTTCTTTGCCTGAGATTCTGCTGCCCTGGTGGGGTTATCTGGCCGTGGCCGGTGTGCTTTTTCTGCTGGCCATCGGCGCAGCACTCGTCGGCATGCGCCGGGTGCGGGTGAGCCCGCTGGGCGTGGCTAAGCGTCAGATGCCCGCGGCTTACCGCTGGTGGCGCGCCATCGTCTTCCTTGTCATCGTGGCGGTCGGAGGGGCTTTCCTCTTCGGCAAGGCGGGCCCGCCCACCGCTATGGTCATCGTGGTTATGTTCGGCATGCTGATGAGCATCAACCTCATCGCTCCCTTCATCCTGCAGCTCGGCGCGCACATCTTGTCCCTCTTCCCGGGTACCGCGCACTTCGTGGCCTGCCAGCGCGTGGCGGGTAATGCGCGCCCCGCGTGGAGGCGGAGTGCTGCCATCGGCTTCTTCGGTTACTTGGCGGGATTCCTCGTTACCGCGCCCTTGGGCTCCGATGCCCTGGCTCTGTCGCTCAAGGAAGACCCCGGAACGAACGTGGTGTTCAAAGACATCTCCACCGGTGTCGTGTTGACCCTCATCTTTGGCTTCACGCTGACCACCATGTCCATCATCCTGGGACAGGTCTCCGGAATCTTTGAAGACAAGGAGCTCATCCGCTCCCTGGATCTCATGGGCGTGCCGCGTGGCTTCCAGTTCCGGTCCGGCGCGCTTGCGGTCATGGGGCCCGTCGTGGGATTGAGTTTCTTCGGCTTCCTCTTTGGCGGCGGGATTGCCTCGCTGATGTTCTTCTCCAGCGTCGAGTCAAGCGACGTCAATGTACTCGCCCGCCTGCTCATGGCCTTCGGCTTCTTGGCAGTGGGCTGGCTGGTTACGCTCCTTGCCATCGTGATTGTGGAGCCTCTCCGCGGTTACGTGTTGCGCACGGGACGGCGAAAAGAATGAAAACGGTACTGAAAATCTTCGGTGGCCTGTTCGTCGTTGCTCTCATCGCCGTGGTCGCGGCCGTGTACTTCTTCGGCCCCTCCTATGGCGGGGCGTTTGCGGGCAAACCCGTATTCCTCTTCAACGCCAGCGAAAAGCGCATCAACACCGCGATGGTGGATACCGCGGCGCTTACCGGCATCTACGGCGACAGCGATAAATTCCAGCGCGCCCGTGAGGCCTTTGAGGAGGATCCCACGAATGCCGATCTCCTCGATGCCGCCATCGACGCCGCCGGCGGTAAGCATTCCAAGGTCTTTAGCGCCGAAAAGGAAAAGGCTATCGAGAGAACCGATCCCTCCGTCGACTTTGACGACGGCGTCCTGCGCGCCACCGTGCCGTCGATTGGCCGCCACGATGACGGCCAGGCCTACGCGGACACGTTGGCCCAAGGCCTGACTGCCCACCCGGAGGCGTGCGCTGCCGTGGTGGACCTGCGCGGCAACGGCGGCGGTGACATGGGGCCCATGTACGCGGGGCTCAGCCCGCTGCTGCCGGACGGCACCGCGCTCTCCTTCGTTAGCCGCATGGGCACTACCGACGTCACCATCGACGGCAACTCCGTCACCGGTGGCGGCACCCCCACCACCACGTCCGGCGGCAAGCTTGAGGTCCCCGTCGCCGTGCTCACCGACGACGAAACCGCGTCCTCCGGCGAGGCCACCCTCCTGGCCTTCCGCGGCCTGGATAACGTGCGCACCTTCGGCGAGCCGACCGCCGGCTACGCCTCCGCGAACGTGGTTCTGGATTACCCGGACGGCCGCTCGCTCATGCTCACCACGGCCAAGGACAAGGCTCGCACGGGCGAGGAGTTCGCCGAAGATCCCATCGCTCCCGATGCACCCGAATCCGAGCTCGACGGCTGGCTCGCCTCCCACTGTGGCTCCTAGGCACGTTGCGGCTTCCTAGCAGCATCGCTCGCGCTCCCAGCGCCAATAGTGGTGCCATGTCCACGGCGGGGCCACGAAACTGCCCCGCCCTTTTATGACCGCGAGAACCTGCTGGACGGCCACGTCGAGATGGTGTTCAATCGTGGCGGCGGTGAAGTGGAGGGGCCGGTAGCCGCGCTGGATGGCGTCGTTAAGCTTCTGGCGGTCGATCTCGAAACGCTGCCGGTTCTCGCCTTTGTGATAGGCATAGCCGTCCACCTCGATGGCCACCTTGTACTCCTCGAGCACAAGGTCCCAACGGTAGGGGCCAATCTTTAGGTTGTTGCGCACCTTAACGTGCGGCTCAAGACCGCGCGTCAGGTCGCGCTCCGGCTTACTGTCCGCTCCCACGATGGCCTTCTCCAGCACCTCACGCGTGTGCTTGGAAAGTCGGCGAAAATCCAACTGCTCGGTCTCGATGCGCGCGGGCCCATGCGGCCCAGCGAAGAAGGCCTCGATGAAGGCCACAGCGTCTTCGTGCGCCATGGACTCAATGCACTGTAACGGACTGCATACGTTTACCCCGTTCATGCTGCCCAATGCTTTGGGCCGCGCCCGCCGGCTCCGGAAGTACGTGCTCGATGCCATCTTCCTGCGCGCAGGAAGTGAAGCGGAAAAGTCAGTTCTTGGCCAAGATACTGCTGGGCGGCGGAGTAGCCATCCAGAGCTGAATCCGGCCAGCGTCGCGAGACGATTTCAGCGAGTTGGCGCGGTGTTGGCACCGCAGATAAATACAGACCGCGACAAATCTTGATGGCCTGGCCATTAGCCGCGCGGCGAGTCCCCGCGCGTCCCTCGAAAATTTCCATGTGCCCCCGATGAGTACGTTTCTAACAAATAAGCCCCCAGAAACCGCTGTTTTCGGCCCCCTATTTGATCGAATCGTACGTCACGAACGAGGAGTTGTCGCGGTGACAAAGAAAAAGGACGTTTCGATCAACTAAGGCCTCTCAAACCCTCGGATTTTGGGCCCTATTTGATCGAAACGTCCCTTAGAAGTGCGAATTATTTGAAGCGAGCCTTAGCCTCGTCGAGGATCTTCTCTGCCTCAGCCTTGTCGCCCCAGCCGGAGCCGGTAACTTCCTTGTTCGGCTCTAGGTCCTTGTAGTGGACGAAGAAGTGCTCGATCTCGTCCTTGATGTGCTGCTCCACATCGTTGATGTCCTGGTAGCGCTCCCAGCGCGGGTCATCGATGACGGCGAGCAGCTTGTCGTCGCCGCCGGCCTCGTCGGTCATCTTGAATACGCCGAGAATGCGGGCCTCCACGACAACGCCCGGGAAGACCGGCTCCGGGAGGATAACTAGTGCGTCGAGCGGGTCGCCGTCCTCACCCAGGGTGTGGTCGATGAAGCCGTAGTCAGCCGGGTAGGCCATCGGGGTGAACAGGTAGCGGTCGAGGTGGACCTTGCCGGTCTCGTGGTCGATCTCGTACTTGTTGCGGGAGCCCTTAGGGATCTCGATGGTTACTTCAACGCTCACGGCTGAATCCTCCATAACTAATAGGTTGGCATGTGCTCCGCATAGTCTACCGCGCTAGTCTAAAGGGCGATGAAAGCTAAGCATGTCTGGTGGAGTACTGCGGCCCTCGTCACGGCCGGCGTCGTGGCGGCGACGGCCGCAGTGGGCGTAGAAGTCCAACGCACCTACGATCAACTGGACCACGGCCAACCTTATAAGCAGGCAGAACCCGAAACGCTGCTCCAGCCCGTCGAGCCTGGTGAGATAGACACCGCCGCGCTCAAAGCGAAGTTGGATGAACTGGGCAAAGACAAAGCCCTCGCCACTTTCGGCGGTCAGGTCATCGACACCACCACCCACGAGGTGCTGTGGGAGCGCGAACCCGCAAAGCCGCTCACGCCCGCCTCCTCGACCAAGGTCCTCACCCTCGCCGCAGCAACGCTCGCGCTCGATGAAGAAGAGCGCCTCACTACGGAAGTGGTCAAGGGCGATAACGATGGCGACGTGGTCATCAAAGCCTCCGGCGATGTGTGGCTGACGGACGAGCGCCTCGATGAGCTCGCGGAGCAGATCAAGAAGCACATGAGCACCGTCAATCGAGTATCCATTGATACCTCCGTCTGGGCCGGCCCCGACCAGGCTCCCGGCTGGGACGATGACAATATCGACGGCGGCTATGTCGCGCCCATCCAGCCAGCCATGCTCTACGGCGGGCGCATCGGGGAGAAGACCGGGGACGTCCCGCGCTCCCATGAGCCGGCACTCGACGTCGCCCGCGCGCTCGCCAGCCGCCTGGGGACCGATAAAGCCGACATGGCCCCCGCACCCGACAACGCAGAGGCCATCGCCTCCAGCGAGTCCGAGCCGCTGGCCCTGCGCGCGCAGCAAGCGGCCAAGGACTCCGACAACGTCATGGCAGAGGCCATCGCCCGCGAGCTGGCCATCAGCCAAGATGCGGAGGCAAGCTTCGACGGCGCCGCGCAGGCCACCCTCGACGTGCTCAGCGGCGCCGGCATCGACGTCAACGGCGTCACCTTAAAGGACGGCTCCGGCCTCTCCCGCGACAACCGCATCCCCGCAGGCCTCCTCGCCCACATCGCAGATCAAGCCGTAGCCACCGAAGAGCTTCGCCCACTGTTGGGCTACCTCCCCCTCGCCGGCGGCGAAGGAACCCTCTATGAGCGCTATTCCGATTCGCCCGCCCGCGGCTTCGTGCGCGCCAAGACCGGCACACTCACCGGAACCTCCGCGCTGACCGGCACCGCCCAAGGCCAGTCGGGCCGGGTTTATGCCTTCGCCTTCCTGGTCAACGACGGCGAAGTCACCTCCGCCCGCCAGGCCCAAGACGCCCTCGCCGCCGCACTCCATGACTTCTAAGAAACCTTTTTGGCCACGTAAAAGCCCCAACTTCATGGCCTGCCGGGTGGCCGCCCGCGCCGTGGTGGGGCAGCAACCGCGGGCCATAGCGGTGGGTTTGTCCGGCGGGGCCGACTCGCTGGCGCTGACCGCGGCCCTCGTCGCAGAAGGTCATGAGGTCACAGCGCTCTGCGTCGACCACGGCCTACAGGAAGGCTCGGCCGCACAGGCGCGCCGGGCTGCCGACCAGGCTCGTGGATTGGGGGCGGGGGCGGAGGTGTTGCCGGTGGACGTCGCCAAGCACGGCTCCGTGGAGGCCGAAGCCCGCGCCGCCCGGTACCGTGCCTTCGCGCCCTGGGGCGAGGTGGCGGTGGCTCATACCGCCGATGACCAGGCCGAAACCCTGCTGCTGAGCGCCCTGCGAGGGAAGGTGGCGGGCATGTGCGAGCGCTCCGAGGTGGAGGGCGTGCGCGTGCTGCGCCCCCTTTTGCGCGTGCGCCGCGCCCAAACCGAGGCCGCCTGCGCGGAGCTAGGGCTGGACGTCTGGCACGATCCCCAGAACCAGGACCCGGCCTTTCGCCGCGTGGCGCTGCGCCGCGAGATCCTCCCGCGCCTGCAGGAGATCCTAGGCGGTGACCCCGTGCCGGCTTTGGCCCAGGCCGCCCATGACGCCGCGCTTGACGACGCCCTCCTCACCACCCACCCCACCACCGACTGCGCCGAGCTGGCCGTTCTCCCAGAACCGAAGCGCCGCCGGGCGATTGCCGCGTGGCTGCGCGAGGAAGGAGTGGAGGTTACGCGCGAGGCGGTGCGCGGCATCGATGCCCTGTGCGTGCAGTGGCACGGGCAGGGGCCAGTCGCCGTCCGTGGTGAAAAGAGAGGTACAAGGTTGGAAGTCGCACGCGTTGGTGGCAAACTGTCACTATTGCCTCGGTCAGCAAAGGAGCGCTCACGTGCACGACAACCATGATTCAGCCGTCCCCGCCAATCCTTATGGAGAGGACATTAGAAACGTACTCGTCGCCGAAGACGATCTTCAGGCGCGCATCCAAGAGATGGCGGACCGCGTTTCCGAGAAATACAGCAACGCCGATGATGACCTCATCCTGGTGTGCGTGCTCAAGGGTGCGGTCTTCTTCTTGACGGACTTTGCCCGCAAGCTCACCATTCCGTCCCAACTGGAGTTCATGGCGGTGTCCTCCTATGGCAACTCGGCCTCCTCTTCGGGCGTGGTGCGTATTTTGAAGGACCTGGACCGCGATATCGAGGGCCGCGATGTGGTCATCGTGGAAGATATCATCGACTCCGGCCTGACCTTGTCCTGGCTCATCCGCAACCTGCAGGGCCGCCAGCCGCGTTCCCTGGAAGTGGTCACGCTGCTGCGCAAGCCCGAGGTGGTCAAGGCGGAGCTGGATCTCTTCGACGTGGGCTTTGATATCCCCAACGAGTTCGTCGTGGGCTATGGTCTGGATTTTGCGGAGCGCTACCGCGACTTGCCGTATGTGGGCACCCTGGATCCTGCGGTCTACAGCAACGACTAGTCTTTTCTTGCCCTCTTTGGTTTGAGGCCTCGAATTCGCAAGGTAATTAATGAAAAACAAGAACATCATCCGCTATGGCTCGATTGCGGGCCTGGTTCTCATTCTGCTGTACGCCTTTACGTTCTTTAGCAATGATGCCCGCAGCTTCAAGCAGGTCGACACCTCCGTGGCCATGCAGCAGTTGGCGGATAAGAACGTCGAGGAAGCACAGATCGATGACCGCGAGCAGCAGCTGCGCCTCAAGCTCAAGAAGCCGGTGACGGTGGAGGAGCAGGAAGGCGTCGAAGAGGTCATTGCCAAGTACCCGGCCCGCGCCTCCGAGCAGGTCTTTAACGCGGTGAAGGGCTCTGGTGCGGAGAAGTACCAGACCAAGGTGACGCAGGATTCCTTCATCGGTTCCATGATCAGCTTCCTGCTGCCGATGCTGATCCTCTTCGCGCTGCTGTTCTGGCTTATGACCCGCATGCAGCAGGGCGCGGGCGGCATGTTCGGCATTGGTGGCTCCAAGGCCAAGGAGCTGACCAAGGACATGCCCACCAACACCTTTGCGGATGTTGCCGGTGCGGATGAAGCGGTGGATGAACTCCAGGAGATCAAGGACTTCCTGGATGATCCGGAGCGTTACCATGCGCTGGGCGCGAAAATCCCGCGCGGCGTGCTGTTGTACGGCCCTCCCGGCACGGGTAAGACCCTTCTGGCCCGCGCCGTTGCGGGTGAGGCCGGCGTGCCTTTCTATTCCATTTCCGGTTCCGACTTCGTGGAGATGTTCGTCGGCGTCGGTGCTTCCCGCGTGCGCGACCTGTTCAAGCAGGCCAAGCAGAATAGCCCGTGCATCATCTTCGTCGATGAGATTGACGCCGTGGGCCGCCAGCGTGGTTCCGGTACCGGCGGCGGCCACGATGAGCGCGAGCAGACGCTGAACCAGTTGCTCGTGGAGATGGATGGCTTCGGTGACCGTGAGGGCGTCATCCTCATCGCCGCCACCAACCGTCCCGACATCTTGGACCCGGCGCTTCTGCGCCCGGGCCGCTTCGACCGCCAGATCCCGGTGACCAATCCGGACCTGGCCGGCCGCGAGCAGATTCTGCGCGTGCACGCTAAGGACAAGCCGCTGGCCAAGGAAGTGGACGTGGCGCAGCTGGCCAAGCGCACCGCCGGCATGTCCGGTGCGGACCTGGCCAACGTTCTCAACGAGGCTGCCCTGCTCACCGCGCGCATTGGCGGCAACGTCATTACCTACGACGCGCTGGAGGAGGCCACCGACCGCGTCGTCGGCGGCCCGCGCCGCCAGAGCAAGATCATCTCTGAGCATGAGAAGAAGGTCACCGCCTACCACGAGGGCGGCCATACCTTGTCGGCGTGGGCGCTCAAGGACATTGAGCGCGTCTACAAGGTGACCATCCTGGCCCGCGGCCGCACCGGCGGCCACGCCATGACCGCGCAGGAAGACGACAAGGGCATGTACACCCGCGACGAGCTTTTCGCTCGCCTCGTCTTCGCCATGGGCGGGCGTGCCGCGGAAGAGCTCGTGTTCGGCGCACCGACCACCGGTGCCTCCTCCGATATCGAGCACGCCACCAAGATCGCGCGTTCTATGCTGACCGAATACGGCTTCAGCCCGGACCTGGGCACCGTCAAGTACGGCCAGGAGCAGGGCGATCCCTTCAGCTACGCCGGCGGCGGTGGAACCATCGACTACTCGGATTCCGTAGCCGCCAAGATCGATGAGCAGATGGCGTACCTCTTGGACCGCGCGCACCAGCAGGCCTATGACATCCTGTCCGAGCACCGCGACTACCTGGATAAGCTCGCCGAGATGCTGCTGGAGAAGGAAACCCTGCGCCGCCCGGACCTCGAGGGCATCTTCGAGGGCATCGAGCCGCGCGAGGCCTTCGACGTCTTCCCGAACGAGGACGCCCGCTTCCCGCGCCAGGCTGGCCGCGAGCCGGTGAAGACCCCGGTGGAGCTGGCCCAGGAGCGCGGTGAGGAGCTGCCGAAACGCATGACGCTTCTCGACGCCTCCCGTGCCGCCCGCGAGCGCCGCCACGCGGAGCTGGAGCGAGCAAAGGAAAACGGCGGAGAGCCCGCTGACGCCGCCGGGACGGCGGCGCCGGTCAAGGAGATCGGCTTCAGCTTTGGCCAGCACGCAGGTGACTACGTGGATCCGGAGAAGGGCAACACCTTCTTCGGTGAATCCGAGATCACCGAACCTACCGGCCGCGAGCTCAGCGAGGACCGTGCCGAAAGCGATGGGGCACACGATGAGACCGTGGCCCCAGAGCAGACCCAGCCGGCGGCGGAGCAACCGGCTGAAGAGCAGAAGGGCCCCAGCAACGAGGTCACCCAGGAGATTCCGCGCGTGCCGGAGTCCGCTGCACCGCAGCAACAAGCACAGCCGGAATCGCAACCGCAAGCACAAGCGCAGCCGCAAGCACAGCCACGCGAACGCGAGCAAGAGCGCCGCGGCCGCCACGCCAAGCCGGAGGATCACGCCTGGGGCGCGCCCGGCTGGGGAGACAACGAATACCGCAACAACCCGTACAAGGACGGCGAGACCAATGAGCGATAACATCCCGGCGCAGCGCGAGTTCGATCACGAGCGCGCCGAAGCCGCTGTCCGCGAGCTTCTTCTCGCCGTGGGCGAGGACCCCGACCGCGAGGGTCTGCGCGAAACCCCGGCCCGCGTGGCCCGCGCCTACGCGGAGGTCTTTGCAGGGTTGCACCAGGACCCGACCGAGGTCCTCCACAAGACCTTCGCGGAGGAGCACCAGGAACTCGTCCTCGTGCGCGATATCCCCATCTACTCCACGTGCGAGCACCACCTTGTGCCCTTCTACGGCAAGGCGCACATCGGCTACATCCCGGGCCCCGACGGCCACGTCACCGGACTGTCTAAGCTGGCCCGCCTGGCGGATATGTACGCCAAGCGCCCGCAGGTCCAGGAACGCCTCACCAGCCAGATCGCCAATGCCCTCGTGGACGTCCTCCACGCACAGTCCGTCATCGTGGTCATCGAGTGTGAGCACCTGTGCATGGCCATGCGCGGCATCCGCAAGCCGGGGGCTACCACGACGACCTCCGCAGTGCGCGGCGGTTTCAAGAAGAATGCGGCCTCCCGTGCGGAGGTCATGAGCCTCATTAGGAGCTAGTTTCCATGGCAGTCAGCAACCTCACCGTCCCCGGCCGCACGCTGGTCATGGGCATCGTCAATGTCACGGAGGATTCCTTCTCTGACGGCGGACGCTGGATTAATGTCGACGACGCCATCGCGCACGCCCGGCACTTGGTGGCCTCCGGCGCGGACATGATCGATGTGGGCGGCGAGTCCACCCGCCCGGGCGCGGTGCGTGTCGCGGCCGAAGAGGAAGAGCACCGCGTCGTGCCCGTCATCAAGGCGCTGCACGAGGAGGGGATTAAGACCTCCGTGGATACGATGCGGGCCTCGGTTGCCACAGCGGCCGCGGAGGCCGGTGTCGACATGATCAACGACGTCTCTGGTGGTGCCGCCGATCCGGAGATGTACCACACTATGGCGGCTACCGGCCTGCCGGTGTGCCTCATGCACTGGCGCACCGTTCAATTCGGCAGCGCGGCCGGAGTGGCCGACCACGGCGGGGACGTCGTGCGCGATGTCCACGAGTCCCTGGCGAAGCTCGCCGATAACGCCCTCCAAGCAGGTGTCAGCCACGACAATATCGTCGTGGATCCGGGCCTGGGCTTTGCCAAGTCCCCGCAGGATAACTGGGCTTTGCTCAAGGCGCTGCCGGAGTTCCTCCAGGGCGAGTTCCCGCTGTTGGTGGGTGCTTCCCGCAAGCGCTTCCTCGCCGCTATCCGGGAGGATCGCGGTGCCGAGTCCAGCCCACTGCTCGCGGATCCGGCCACCGCGGCCGTGACCGCCATCTCCGCGCAGATGGGTGCGTGGGGCGTGCGCGTGCACGAGGTCGATGTCTCCCGCGATGCTGTGGATGTGGCTGCCGCCTGGAATGCGGGCGCGGCGTATACCGGCGGCGAGCATGCCTCCGGCAGCTACGCCAACGGCGCCGATGGAGGAACCGTGGTCTCGACTTCGCTGGGGAGGCTTAAGCCCATGGCGGATCGCATCGAGCTCACCGGTCTGGAATGCTTTGGCTACCACGGCGTCTTCGAGGAAGAGAAGAAAACCGGGCAGCCCTTCATCGTGGACGTCACATGTTGGTTGGACACCGCGGGCATCGAGGATGACCTGTCCCGTACGGTGAATTACGCCGAGCTTGCCGACGTCGCCGCAAACATCGTCGAAGGCCCCTCCCGCGATCTCATCGAAACGGTGGCCGCTGAAGTCGCCGAGACCGCGATGCAGCGCTTCGAGATCCTCCACGCCATCGAGGTGACGATCCACAAGCCGAAGGCACCCATCCCGCGCACCTTTGCCGACGTCGCGGTCGTAGCGCGCCGCTCCCGGAAGCGGATGGCAGGCTAATGCGCGCTGTCTTGTCCATCGGCTCCAACATGGAGGACCGCCGCGCGCTGCTACAGACCGTTTTCGATGACTTCGCTGCCGAGACCGTCGCGGCCTCCCCGGTCTATGCCACCCCGCCGTGGGGTGTGACCGACCAAGAAGAATTCCTCAACGCGGTGCTCATCGTGGACGTGGACTGCACTCCGCTGGAGCTGCTGCGCCGCGGCCAGAAGCTGGAGGAAGCAGCTGAGCGCGTACGCGTGCGGCATTGGGGTCCGCGCACCTTGGACGTGGACATCGTGCAGATAGACGGCGTTACCTCTGATGATCCGGAGCTCACCCTCCCGCACCCCTATGCGCACGAGCGCGCCTTCGTGCTCGTGCCGTGGTTGGCTGCGGATGAGCATGCACAGCTCAACGGCACCCCGGTGCGCGAGCTCATCGCGGGCCTCGATGAGGACGAGGTCGCAGCGGTGAAGGAAGCGGGGTAGGCGATGAAGAGGACGTCGATCAGCGCGCTCGTCGGCGTGGCCCTCTTCGTGGCCGCAGCGGCCGCCATCCTCACCACCCGCTTTTATGGCTCAATGCTGGCCATCCCGGCAACGGTGTCAATTTCCCTGTGGGCCATGGCGCTGGTCTGTGTGCTGTTGACCCTCAAGGTGCGCGGAGCAAAGGACGATGAGCATGGCATCGGCCTGGATAATTCGCAGCTCAATCCTATGACCATCGCGCAATTCCTGCTCGTCGGTAAAGCCTCCGCGTGGACCGGCGCCATTGTGGGCGGGGCCTATGCGGGAATGGCGGTCTATGTCGTGCCGCGCGCCGGCGAGCTCGTTGCTGCGGCCGGTGACCTGGCCGGGGTGGTGACCTCGGCGCTGGGTGGTGCCGCGATGTGCATTGCCGGAGTGGTGTTGGAGCGACACTGCGAGGTGCCACCTCCATCTGATGGTGCACAAGCGGTAAGTTAGTGGGCATGACGAGTCCGAACCACGCCCCTGAGCCCCAGCACGAGTCGGCCCCGGATGATCGCCCGACGACCCAGTTTTCTGCGCAGCCGGACTCCCAGCCGCCAACGTCGGTGGAGTCTTCCCAGTCCGGTTCGAAGACGGACGCCGGTTCCATCGGGCTCATCGTCTTGGTCATTCTCGCGGTCATTGCCAGCCTGGTCATGCTGATTTCGGGTTCGGCGAATGCGCTGAAGATCGCCTTGCTCGCCTCCCTATGGGCTGCGGTTCTGGGCTTCTTCCTGGTGGTGCGTTACCGCCGTCAGGCCCATGAGGCCAACGAGCTTCTGGCGGTGGAGCGCGCCCATGCCGCTTCCTCACTGACCGCCTCCGGATCTTCCACAGCAGACAATAGCGAGGTTCTGGCGGAGATCCGTTCTGAACTAGAAGCCATCCGCGCCCAGATCGAGGAGATCTCGGGGCGCGAGTGGGTTTACGAGCCTGCCGCCCTGTACGCGGAGGCCCGCCGTATCCAGGAGCTGGAGCGCAAGGCCGGTGGCGCGAGCGTGGATGAGCGCGGCGATGCCACCAACGTGAATTTCACTCAGAAGTCCGGTGGCGCGCCGTCTGCCGACGCCGTGGCAGGCCGCCTCGGCTCGCAGCCGACCCACCCGGTGAGCAACCCGCTGGACAACCTGTTGGCGGATAATGCCCGTGCCAACGCCCAGCAGCCGGCGGCGAAGCCAGCTCAGCAACCCACGCAGAAGCCAGCCGAGCGGCCCGCCGCGAAACCCGCCGGGAAATCCGCAGAACAGCAGGGCGCCCGCCCAGCCCCATCGCCCTTCAGCGCGCCGCAGCCTTCTCAGAACCGTCCCTCGGCGTTTCGCCCAATGACCGAAACGCAGCCTCAGCCGCAGGCGGCACAACAGAAGCCGCAGCCGAAGCCTCAACCCCAGCCGAAGGCTGAGAAGCCACAGCCCCAGCCAAAGGCGCCGGAGTTCAAGACCGATAGCTTCCAAGCCGTGCAGTGGAACCAGGGCGCCGCGGGCGGGCAGCACGTCAAGTCGAACCCTGCCCCCGCGCAGCCGCACCACCGCCACCGCAAGCCGGAGGCTGACACCGCACAGCCCAGCACCCGTGGCCGCCGCCGCAGCGATGAGCACCGCGAGGGCGCGGTCTCCGTGGCGGAGCTCATGGCGCGCAGGAAGCAGCAGAACAAGGGTGACAAGAAGTAGATGAAGGCACCACGCATGCGGGTGGCGGTCTGGGGTAGCTCCCGGGCCGGCCTTAACTTCGCGCGACGCCTCGAGTGGGCGGGCCATACCATCGAGAGCCTTGAGGACCCCGCCCAGTTGGACCGCTTCGATGCACTGATTATCGCTGCAACGGCGAGAGAGCTGGAGGCAGCTGTGGGAGACGTCGCCAAGCACGTGCGCCCGAGACAGATCGTCATCCATACCTCGTTGCTGGCCGGTGTGGAAGCACTCGATGAGCTGGAAATACGAGGCTGTGTGACGATTGCCGCAGCACCATTGGCTGACTCCTATGCGGTGAGCGCGCCCGATGAGGTAGCGGAAACCGTCATTGGTCTGCTGCTATCGGAGATTTCCCAGTCCGCAGAAACGGTGCCGGAGGAGCAGCGCGCCGAACGTGCCGCACGGTTGTACTACGCGGAGATGCTCGGTGAACTCAGCGCGTGGGCGGCGCTTAAGGCGGGGATTATCGAAGATTTTATGGGCAGTTCCTTCGACCTTGACGCTGGCGACATCATCGATGCTTACCCCGCCGCCGTGGAGCTGGGCATGGCGCGCAACTACCGCGACGTCGCCCGCATGGTGGGTGAGAAGAAGAACATGGAAGAACTGGAACTGTGGGCAGTAAGAAAGGAAGCGCCGTGGCAGAGCAACTCTTAGTGGAGGACATTGAGCGCATCCGCATGGTCGGCAGCGCCTACCGCAAGACGGGCAAGCGCGTGGTGCTCGTGCCGTTGGGGCGGGATATCCATGCGGGACATTTGGCCTTGGTCCAGGCGGCCCAGCGCGTGCGCGGCGGCATCGTCGTCGTGGCTGTGGACCCAGAGACAGACATCTCTGCCCTCGACAGTGTTGATGTGGTGTGGCGCTATGGCGAGCAGAGCCAGCGCACGCGGGTCCTCGCGCCCGACCACGGCATGGAGGACGTCAGCGCGGAGCTGACCCGCATTGTCGCGCTGACCTGTGCTTTGGGTCCCAGCGATGTGCTCATGGGGGAGAAGGATTACGAGCTGCTCGTGGCCACCCAGCAGGCCTTTACGGACCTCCACATCGCAGCGCGCGTGCAGGGCGTGCCCTCGGTGCGCATGCCGGACGGAGTGGTGATGAGCCTGCGCAACGCTGACGTCGCACCGGAGGCCCGCGAGCAAGCCAGCGCGCTGTCGGCGGCACTCACCGCCGGTGCGTACGCGGCGGAGTCCGGAGCCGAGGAAGTCGTCCGTGTGGCACGTGAAGTGTTGGCCGCCGCGGGCGTCGAGCCGGAGTACGTGGAGCTGCGCGGACGCGACCTGGGTGAAGCCCCAGCAGAGGGCGATGCCCGCCTCTTTATCGCCGCCACCATCGGCGGCGTGCGGCTCATCGATAACGCGGGCGTGCCGTTGGGAATTGGGTTCCGAAACTTAGAACAGCGCGGATAAAAGTCTGTGGCGCAGGTCTCCACCAGTTAGGTTGGAGGCATGAAGATTGGAATTCTGGGAGCCGGCGCCATCGGCGGATACTTTGGCGGAAAACTGAAAGCAGCGGGTCACGACGTCGCCTTCGTCGCCCGTGGTGAGACCTTGCGGGTGCTGGGGGAGACAGGCGTGACGTTGATCGATGCCCACGCGGAACCCACCACCACCGAGGTCATTAAGGTCCCCGCTGCGCAGACCTTTGCCGAGGTCAAAGAACTCTTGGGTGGGCTGGACGTGGCGATTATCGCGTCGAAGGCGCTGCCGGGTAATGAAACCTTTGGAAGCGCGGAGGACCGCGAGGCCCTGCAGGGAATCCCGGTGGTGACCACGCACAATTCAGTAGAGATTCCGTACCTGGCGGCCGAGGAATTCGGGGAGGAAAACATCCTCGCTGGTGTCGCTCGCGTCTATGCCACGCGCCTGGCGCCGGCACGGATCAAGCGCAACCCGGGGCCCTTGGCTTTGGCTTTCGGGCCGCTGAGTGCTGATGCGCCGGAGTCACTGCGCCGTACGGGCGAGGAACTGTCGGTCGCGCTGAAGGAGGCGGGTGTCTCTAGCAAGTTCCACGACGCCGCGCTTGTCGACGTTTGGTCGAAAGCCATGTTCGTCACCCCGACAGGCACTCTGGGCGCCTTGGTGGATAAGCCCATTGGTTACCTCTGCCAGGAAATCCCCGGCCAGCTTGAGGCCTTCATGCGGGAAGTCGAGGCAGTCGGCCGCGCACTTGGCGTGGAGCTACCGGAGAACGTGGTGGAACAAACCATGGAGTTTGCCCGCCAGCAGCACCCGGATAGCACGTCCTCGATGCAGCGCGATATCAAGGAGGGACTGCCCAACGAATTAGACGCCCAGGTCGGAGCTATCCGACGCATGGGCGTCAAAGCTGGGGTGGCAACCCCGTTGTGGGATTTTGCGCAGGAGGTGCTGGAGGCACAGTTGCGCACCGCCTAAGAGTGCGCACTGCGCAACGTCGGTGCCTTATTCGGTACCGATCTTGCCGTCCTTCTTCCACACCACAACCACGGCCGGGCGCGGGGTGGACTTGCCGCCGTCAGGCCAGTGGGAGGTGGCGTTCTCAAAGGTGGCGTCGTCAGCCTCGCCCGGGTGCTGAACGTTGACCATGACGCGGTCATCGTCGACGATCGGTCCACAGGTCTCCGCGCCCGCCGGGACGGTGAGGAAGCACTTGAGTTCGCCGCGGGTCTCACCCTCGGTGGTCACGGCGTAGAGGCCATCGTTGGAGTCCAGCGCGTTGCCGTCGGTAGAGATCCACAGGTTGCCGTGGTTGTCGAAGGCCAGGTTATCCGGGCAGGAAATCGGGGAGACCTTCTCCTTATCGAAGCCACCGAAGTAGGTGCTGGCCTCACGCGGGTCACCACAGACCAGGAAGAGGTTCCAGGTGAACTTCTCGCCGGCGTGGTCATCCTCGAGCTCCATGACCAGGCCGTTCTTGTTCTCCTTGACCGGAGCCCATTCCTTGGCGTCTTCCTTGTTCTTCTTAGCGTTCTCGCCGGTGGCGCCGCGGTACTTGTTGTTGGTCAGCGCGATGTAGACCTTCTCGGTCTCCGGGTGAACCTCAACGTCTTCCGGACGGTCCATCTTGGTGGCGCCCACCTTGTCGGCGGCCTCACGGGTAAAGACGGCGACTTCTTCGGCGGACATGCCGTCCACGTGGGACTCGAACTTGTTGTTCTCCGTATCGGAGGTCAGCAGCTTGACCCACTCACCGGTGCCGTCGAAAGCACCGTCCTCCGGCAGGACGCCGGAGCCGTCGATTTCCTTCTCTGGGGAGTTGCCCTCCATCTTGGCCACGTACAGGGTGCCGTGGTCCAGAATGGTCATGTTGTGCTTCAGGTCGCCCTCCTTGTACTTCTTGGAGGAGACGAACTTGTAGACGTACTCGAAGCGGGAGTCATCGCCGGAGTAGCAGACCACGGTGCCATCCTTGGTGATGTGGATGTTGCCGGCCTCGTGCTTGAAGCGGCCCACAGCGGTGTGCTTAATCGGGGTGGACTTCGGGTCCAGCGGGTTGATCTCCACGAGCCAGCCAAAGCGGTTCGGCTCGTTCGGCTCCTTGGTCACGTCGAAGCGGTCATCGTACTTTTCCCACTTACGCTCGGACGGGCCCTCCTCGATGCCGAAGCGCTTGAGGGATTCAGCGGCCTTCTCATCCTTGACATCGCCACCGGCGAAATACTGGTCGAAGTTCTCTTCGCCAGAGAGCATGGTGTTCCACGGGGTCACGCCACCGGAGCAGTTGTTGAGGGTGCCCAGGACCTTCTCACCCTTCGGGTCGGCGGAGGTCTTCACCAGGTCGGTGCCCTTAGCGGGGCCCACCAGGGTGAACGGGGTGGTAGCGGTAATGCGGCGGTTGAGCGGGCCGAACTCGCGCTTGAGTTCGCCGGAGCCCTTCACCTTGGAGACCTCGAGGATGGTGTGGCCGTGGCCAGCCCAACCGATCTTTACCTGCTCCTCGGTAGGGTTCTCCGGGTCGTAGTCCGGGAACATCATCGGCTCGGTGGTGTACTCGTGCGAGCACATGTAGATCATGCGGTTCTTGTCATCCGGGTGCTCGATGAGGCCGGCGAAGTCATTGTTGAAGCCGAACTGCTTCTCCGCATCCGCGGCAGTCTGGTTGTTGACGTCGAATTCCGGCGCGCCCTCGATGACCGGGTCACCCCAGGCAATCAGGACGGACTGCTCATAACCCTTGGGGATGACGACCTCATCCTTGGTGTTGGCCTCCACGGCTTCAAAGTGCATGCCCTCGGCGGAGGTGAGCTCGATGTCAGAGCCCTTGACCTCGCTGGTCTTGTTGGAGGAGCTGCCAGCCGCAGACCCGTTGTCATCCGGCGCGGCACACGCAGCCAGCGCAGAGGAGCCACCGACGGCGACGACGGCCAGACCACCGGCGCGCAGAGCAGTGCGGCGGGAGAACTGGTCACCAAAGTAAGGGTTATCGGAGGTGTTCTCGCACTCGCCGAAGCAGGCATTACCGCACTTGTAGGTGCAGGTAAGAGAAGAACGAGAAGAGGTAAACATGTTAGCCAAGAGATTGCGGCCGTTGAGTGCCATGAAAATATGCTCCAAAAATCGAACTCGTTGGTTGCGCGGGGATGTCGCAACGGACGCACTGAGTTAATACGGTTGAGATGGCCGCGCGGTTGATACTGTCTAACGGCTAGATGAACACTCTGTGAACCGGGATCGCGCCAGCGTATGGGGATCGACTACCCTAGACAACCGTGAGCGAGAAGAAGAATACTGAAGTTACTGACGTCCCCGAGCAGCTGCGCATCCGCCGCGAGAAGCGCGCCCGACTGTTGGAGTCCGGCACCGAGCCTTATCCGGTGACCGTGGACCGCACGATCTCCCTGCGGGATCTCCGCCAGCAGTTCCAGGTCGTTGCAGAGGGCGAAGAGCCGGCCGCGGAAGAGGGCGTCACCTACCTCAACGCGGGTGAGGAGACTGACGTCGAGGTGGCCATCGCCGGCCGCCTTATCTTCATGCGTAATACCGGCAAGCTCTGCTTTGCCACCTTGCAGGATGGTGATGGCACCCAGGTACAGGCCATGCTGTCGCTGGCGGAGGTAGGGGAGGAGCGCCTCGCCGCGTGGAAGTCTGACGTTGACCTGGGTGATTTCATTTCCGTACGCGGCCGCGTCATTGCTTCGCGCCGCGGCGAGCTCTCCGTCATGGCTTCCGAGTGGACCATGGCGGCGAAGTCCTTGCGCCCGCTTCCGGTTTCCTTCGCTGACATGAACGAGGAAACTCGCGTGCGCCAGCGCTACAACGATCTCATCGTGCGCGAGGAGGCCCGCAAGAATGCCATGACCCGCGTGAAGGTCATGCGTGCGTTGCGCAACTACCTGGAGGATCAGGGCTTCGTGGAGATCGAAACCCCGATGCTGCAGACCATCCACGGTGGTGCGGCGGCCCGCCCGTTCGTGACCCACTCCAATGCCCTGGACATCGACCTCTACCTGCGCATCGCTCCGGAGCTCTTCCTGAAGCGCGCTGTCGTCGGCGGCATTGACCGCGTCTTTGAAATCAACCGCAACTTCCGCAACGAGGGCGTTGACCGCTCCCACTCCCCGGAGTTCGCCATGCTGGAGACCTACGAGGCATGGGGCGACTACAACGACTGTGCTCGCACCATTCGCGAGTCCATCCAGTCTGTGGCCCGCGCGGTCTTTGGCTCCACCACCGTCACCCTGGCGGATGGCACGGAGTATGACCTCGGCGGCGAAGAGTGGCCGGAAATTGAAATGTACCCCTCCCTCAACGAGGCTCTGCAGCGCAAGTTCCCCGGCCAGCCGGAAGTGACCATCGACTCCACCGTCGAGGAGCTCAAGGCGATTGCCGACGTCATCGGGCTCGACGTCCCGAAGAACGGCGGCTGGGGCCACGGCAAGCTGGTGGAGGAGATCTGGGAGGTGCTCTGCGAGGACCAGCTCGAGGGCCCGATCTTTGTGAAGAACTTCCCGGTTGAGACCTCCCCGCTGACCCGCCAGCACCGCTCCCAGCCGGGCGTGACGGAGAAGTGGGACCTGTACGTGCGCGGCTTCGAGCTGGCCACGGGCTACTCGGAGCTGGTGGATCCCGTAATCCAGCGCGAGCGCTTCGAGGACCAGGCCCGCCTTGCCGCCGGCGGTGATGAGGAAGCCATGGTGCTGGATGAGGACTTCCTAGCCGCCATGGAGCAGGGCATGCCGCCGACAGCCGGTGCTGGCATGGGCATGGACCGCCTGCTCATGGCGCTGACCGGCCTGGGCATCCGCGAGACCGTGCTCTTCCCGATCGTGAAGCCGGAGCACTAGTTTCTCCTAGCCTCCACCTGCCCGCGCCCGCCACTCTGGTGGCTGCGCGGGTTTTCTGGTTTTCTCATTGCTGCGCCTTCAGCCCCCAATGAGGGAAAACTGCTGCGGCAGGCCACAGGATCGACGAGTCCGTGAGAAAATGCAGGTGTGACAAAGCTTCTGAATGCCCTGCCCCTCGCACTGATCGCCTGTACGGCGGCAGCGTGTTCTGCTGCCGAGGATTCCACCAGCGGTGAGCCGCAATTCTACAACGCCTCCACCGCCGAGACTTCCGCCGATAACACTGAATCTACGGAAGCAAGCTCGGCTCCGACGTCCGCGAAGGACAAGGAAGGTGACTCGGGCCTTAAAGAATTAGATAAGGAAGACTTCATCGCCACCAACTTGGGACACGCGACCTCCACGGTGTATGGAGTGAGCAGCCCGAATGACCGCGTGGCCTGCACAGTCACTGAAGATCAAGGTTTGATCGGGTGCAGCGTAATGTTCGCTGATCCGCCCCTGTACCCGGCGACCGGGCAGTCGTTCTGGCTTTCTAACTCCGTCAACTTCGATGCGAACGCTGGCTTTTATCCCAATGTGAAAATGGGCGGAGACGCCGCGGCACCCACCACGCTAGAAGCAGGGAACACCGTCACGATGAACGGTGTGACGTTTGAATCCGTGAATGAGGATGAGTTCACGGTCAAGATCGATGGCCACCACTTCACAGTGAAAGACGATGGTGAGTACTACTCCGATACCTTCCCACCGCAGCCAGATGGGGAAGGGAAAGCTATGACCGGAACCATCTGTGGGGACCTCGGCAATGGCGAGTATGTCTATGCCAAAGAAAACGGGACGAATTGCGCGCGGGCAATGGAAGTTCTTGAGTATTACAAGAACTATGACTTCGCGCCCATGGAGGGCGGCAACCGTGGGTACCTCATGGAAGATGATTTCAGTTGCTCCTATAACGCCGATCCCGGCTGGCCAGACCAGCCCGACTATCGATGGCTTGGCTGCAGCATCGAAGACGGTGGCGCAGTCGTCGTCCTAGACCCGGCCGCGCGTGCACTCGTGTCAGAGAAAGGTGGGCAGCGCTAGATCAGTGCGGGCCGCGAGTTAGCGTGAGTTCGTAGGAACCGCTGGGCGTCGTGAAGCACAGCAGCGAGGTGCCCTCGGGGATGGCTGCGGTAGCTCTCGGCAGCAGCCTGATGGGGCCGTGCGTGCGGATGTGTGGGGAGGATAACTCCGCCGCGAGGAAGCTGCCCACGTTACTCACCATCCAGTTGTCCTCCTGCTGCCAGAAGTGGAGGAAGTGGCGGTGCATGGAGGCGTCATCAGGAGCCAGTGGGAAGTCCCCCGCGCGGCCTGCCACTAGCTGCTGACCTGGGCGCACGACGGCACGTTCCCCAGCGGAGTTAGTGACAAGGAGGTCGCGCTGCATCCAGAGGCCTTTCTGTAGCTTTAGGCAGTAGCGTTTAGAGCTTTGAGTAGCACGGAGGGCGCTGTCACCTTCACACTGCCGTGTGGCCTAACGCACCCGCTGAGATTCCGGGGAGTGCCACCCAACGAGGGCTCACATCTGGCTCGTGTGGCACCCCCGGCCACCAGAGGAATACACTAAATCGCTCACGTGTTGTCTCTTGGGTGCTGACGATGTGAGTAGCAGCGCTGAAGACCCAAAATAGAAAAGTTGAAAGGTGTAGCCGGCCGCATGTCCGCTGAAATCCCTTCGAAGGTAATAACTACCCTCAGCATCCTGGTGCTGGGAGCGATGGTCATGATTCTCAACGAGACCTCGCTCTCCGTTGCGCTACCAGCCATTATGGCGGACTACTCCATTCCTGCCACGAGCGCCCAGTGGTTGTTGACGGGATTCATGCTCACCATGGCTGTGGTTATCCCCACCACCGGCTTCCTTCTGGAAAGGCTTACGACGCGCCAGATCTTCGTTGCGTCCGCGGGGCTCTTCCTGGCCGGAACCGTGGTGGCGGCCCTCGCGCCGAGCTTCTTCATCCTGCTGGTGGGCCGCGTCCTTCAAGCTGGCGGAACCGCTTTGATGATCCCTACCCTTATGACCGTGGCCATGACGCTGGTCCCAGCGCAGCGTCGTGGCACGGTGATGGGCATCATTTCCGTGGTGATCTCTGTGGCCCCGGCATTGGGGCCCACCGTCGGCGGAGCGATTCTCAACCACTTCACCTGGCACGCCATCTTCTGGTCCATGGTTCCGCTCATCGCCCTCATTCTCGTCGCCGGGCTCTGGCGTTTAGACAATGTGGGTGAGAACCGTGATACCCCGCTCGACGGCCTCTCCGTCATCCTTTCCGCCCTCGCGTTTGGCGGGTTGATTTACGGCCTGTCCTCGATGGAAAAGATCCTGCAGGGAGACGGCTGGGTGGACATCGCCGTTACCGTGGTGGGCGTCATCGCGCTCGCCGTATTCATCCGTCGGCAGCGGCGCTTGGCGCTGGAGGATCGCGCCCTGATGGATCTGCGTCCCTTCCGCGTCCGCAATTTCACCCTCGCGGTGATCATCCTCCTCCTGTCCTTTGGGCTCATGCTGGGAATGGTCACGGTCTTGCCCATCTATCTGCAAACCACCCTGGGTGCTACGGCCTTTGCCACGGGGTTGGCGGTGATGCCGGGCGGCATCCTCCAAGCCTTCCTTTCCCCGATTGTGGGCCGGCTCTTCGATTCCTATGGCCCGCGCCCGCTCATGATTCCTGGCTCACTGCTCATGGTGGCCGGGCTGTGGCTCATGGCCACCTTGGGTGAGAACTCAGCTGTGTGGATGGTCGTGGGTATGCACGTGATCTTCTCCCTCGGCATGTGCTTGATGATGACGCCGCTGATGACCACTGCGCTGTCCTCGCTTCCGAAGAAGCTCTACTCGCACGGCTCGGCAATCATGAACACTTTCCAGCAGTTGGCGGGTGCGACGGGAACGGCTTTGCTCGTTGTCTTCCTCACCCGCGGCACCCTGGCTGGCGCTGCCGCTGGGCTAAGCCCGGCCGCGGCGACGGCGCAGGGAACGCACTGGGCTTTCCTGTTTGCCGGCGTGGCCGGCATCGCCATTGCGGTGATAGCACCGCTGCTTAAGCGCGCGGACTAAGTGCGCGGTTTAACACAGAGGTAGGTTGAGGCGGATGTCCTCTGCGTCCTCGCCCCAGACGAGGACGGCGTCGGTGGAGTCCTCGGCGCTCATGTAGAACACCGGCTCGGAATCGGAAATGTCGTAGCTGTACACGGTGCAGCGTCCGTTGGATAGTTCCTGCGCGCCCTGCGTCGGGCCGGCGGCCTCGCGCTGGGTGACGTCCCCGTACCGCGCCACGGAGTAGCTCACGCCGTCACCAACGCACGTAATCTTCGCCTCTTGGCCGTCCTCCGGAGCACGGGATTCGCAGGTGGCGCCGTTGAAGCCTTCGTCGCCGGGGCGGGAGCTGATGAGCCCGGGGTGGCCGTCGGCAAGCGCCTGCTCTGAGTCGGACCACGCCGACCTCCCCAAGAAGAACCACAGCAGCCCACCAACCAGGAGCAGGAGAAGAAGGCCCAGGCCCAAGCCCGCAAAGACCTTGCCCTTCGATTTCGAGGTGCGCGTGGTGGATGAAGCTTCCGCGGGAGTGGAGGCATAGTCAGGCTGTTGCTGCGGCCCGGCCCAGTCCGCCTGCGGGGCGGCGGTGTGTTGCGGAGCTGACTGCCACGGGGCCGCGCCCGGGCCCGGCTGTCCGCGTGTGTGCTGCGCACGGCGTCGATAACGGCGGCGGCTGAGGGGTAGGCGGCCGCGGCGCGGAAGCCTGGGTAGGCCGCGGAGACGAGCTGGGCCAGGCGGTCGATGACCTCCTTCGCGGAGGCAGTGGGGGCGTCGGTAGCGGTGGCTGGGCCGACTGAGGCGAAGAAGGCGTTCGAGCGGTTATCGGTGAGGATGATGCGCCGCGGGTTGAGCGCACGGAGAGCAAAGCCAGCGCGGCCCTGCTGGATAAGGAAGTCCGTGGCGTCGGCCAAGGGAGCAAAGACGGCGAGAGCCTCCTCCTGGGAAAGGTGATGGGCGCCGATGCCAGACGACGTGTACTTCGACAGCTGCTCGCCCGGCAGGCTGCGGCGTACAAAAAACTCCTGACCATTGTTCATCGTGCCCGTACCCACGATAGGGGCAATGGCGCTGTGCTGCAGCTGGCCAACGATTCCGGACTGGCGGAGCACGCCGCGGTGCTCCGGACCATAAATTTCTACGAGGAGTTCGTCCTGCGAGGGATCTTCCACGAGAAACAGCGAGGAGCCCGCCCCTTGGTCCAAGACAGCCTTTTCGCGCAGCCGGTGCTGGGTAGTGAAAAATTCAGGAAGCGTAGTCACGGTGAGAGAAATCCTTCGTGGAGGAGGTCGACGGTGAGGTATAAGAATCTTCCTCATTCTAAAGGCGACACCGTGTCCATGGGCGTGACACAGCGCTCCCGCCACGGTGGGCTAACAGATGGGCAAGCTCAAACGGTCCTCGCGAGCATGCGGACCAGCAAGAACGAGAGCAAAACGCGCGGAGACTCCCGAGGGGTACACTCCCCACGTTCCCGGCTGGTGAGGGATTTCCGCCGAGGTGATGCTGCACGCATCCTGGACTAAGACGTCGAGGCGGCGCGGCATGATGGAGTTACGGTTGTCCTCCGTGCCGAAATCAGCTGCGACAAGCGTGAGGTCGTCGCTCCTGCACACGATTCGAGCTTGCTGCCCCGCTTCCGGCAGCGCGGGGCGGCAGTCGAGGTTGCGCCACGGGGCGCGGCCAGGGTGCTCCGGCAATAGCTGTGGAAATTGTTGGGCCAGAACCTCGTCGTGCTCGTCCCACCCCGCGCCGTACAGCGCTAGTCCTCCGGCGACTGCCAGACACAGCAACACCGCCGCAAGTATGCCCCCGAGGATGCTCAGATGGCGGCGCCGCGGCTGCTGGGCGCGCTCGTGATGGGGGCTGGCCGGTAGCGTAGCAGGGCCGGCGGCAGCATCCGGGGCTGCGGGGCGCGGCGCGGACGCCAGCTCACTCAGCTCCGCGAGCATCTCCGATGCGCTGGCGAAGCGCTGATGGGGATCCGGGTTCAACGCGGTGGCGAAGAAAGTGTTGAGGGCGGGGGCGAGGGGAGCGTCGCCAGGCGCCAGATTATGAGCGGTCAACTGCGGTATCACGCGGCTGTGCGCCCACTGCTGGGGACTGGTGGCGCGGCGCAGATTAACCAGAGTGAGCATCTCCAGCGCGATGAGCGCGAGCGAGTAGCGGTCGCTGGCGGCGGTCGGCTGCGGTGGGTGCTTGACCAACTGCGTGGGGTAGAGCTCCGGCGCCATGTAGGCATCCGTGCCCACGCGCAGGCCTTCGCGGGTCAAGCGCGTCGTGTCCTCATTGATGGCGATGCCAAAGTCCGCCAGCATGACGGTACAGCCCTCGTTATCACTGTGGGCCGTGGGGGAAGGCGTGCTATCGGCGATGATGTTCGCGGGCTTGACGTCGCGGTGAATGACCGGCGAAGGCAGGGCCGCCAGATAGTCCAGGGCCTGTGCGATGGGCGCGAGCAGCTGCACGGTTTCCTCCACCGTGAACTTGGAATTGTCCAAGATCCGCTGGTTGATGTGCGCCTCCAAGCTAGGGCCGCGCAGAAACTTCATAATGAAATAAGGCACGCCACCTGGGGTGATGTCGCCATCGTAGATAGGCACGATGGCCGGATGCTCGAGTGCCGCGACGGTGCGCATCTCCGCCATAAAGCGGCGGACCTCCTCATCGTCCTCGGCCGCATGCTGCGCGATGACCTTGATGGCTACTTCGCGGTCCAAGCTTTCCTTGCGGGCAAAGACGATGGTGCCCATGCCACCCGCACCGATCTGGTGGAACTGCGAGTAGCCCTTGGCGCTGAGCTCGGGCTCAAGATCCAAAGGCAGACCGGAAGCGGTGGGCTGGCTGTTCATGGCTATGCGGCGACGATGATGGGCTGGTGAATGACAAAAGGCTCATAACCGGCCTGCCGGATGCTGATCTCTGCGACGAAGTCGCCGGGGTCGGTGAGCCGAGCAACCAGCGTGCACTCGCCGGACTCACAGTCCACGACGAAATCCTCGCCCTCCTTGAGGTGGTGTGACTGGGTGTCGTCGAGAAGCGCCACCTGCCATTCGGCATTGTTGTCCAGATCCGCCTCGTCCCCACTCAAGTTCGTGGCCTGCACGCTGAGGACAAGGGCACCCCCGGTGGCCCACTGCAGCACGCCGGTTGGGGCAGAGCCGCCGATGGCTCCGTCGTAGCGCCGGTTGTCCAGCTCAACGCGTAGGGTTTGAAAACCATAGGGCTCCACGCCTGAATAGGTGGCCACGATTTCGTTGACCACACCGGGGCCCGCTTCCTTCTTCGTGAGCAGGTAGGTGCCGTCCTCCTGACGCAGGTGCGAAGGTTCGCTGGGTTCTGGGCTCTCGGAGTCGGCCCCCTCGACAGGAACGTCTTCGTACTGGGACAGGGTGGTCTGGCCCGTGACCGTGAATTTGGGCGCATCCTCCGCGGTGTCCTTGTTCGTCGCGCACGCAGACAGCGCGAGGAGCGCTACGCCGAGTCCAGCTAGCGCGCGCGGAGAGACGGAGGCGAACATTGGTTGTCAGATCCTTGCAGAGGGACAGATGAGGGATAGAAGGGGATAAAAATAGAAAGGGGCCAGAATCAGACAAAGAATAACAGCACCGGTGAGCGGCTTAAAACAATAATGCTGAATTGTTATGAAAGGTGCGCATAGTAGTGCGGGTGTGCGGCCGCGAACTGGGCGAGCACAATGCGCCACGAGATTTTCTGGCCCGGCTGGAACTGCGGAACGCCGAGCTTTTGCAAGGTCTCCGCCAGCGTCTGAATCTTGCGCTCTACTTTCTTTTCGGTCCAGTCTAGGGCCTCTGCTAGCTCGCGCTGACTACTCACGACCACCCGTGGCTCCGCAGCGGGGTTGTCGAGGAGTGGCTGAGCGAGGGTCTTGAGCAGCAGGCACTGCTCCTCATTCGGCTCGAAGACGTGGGTGGTAAACGGCCCATCCGGTGGAAGGCTGGGCTGTGGGCTGCGCAGCGACTGCATGACGGTGAGCTCGCACTCGTAGCTCATGGTGGCAGTGGAGAAATAGAGCGTGGAGGTTCCCGGGTGCAGGACCTCAATGCTGCCGGGGCTGATGAGGGTGCGGCCGAAGCCGCAGGCGGCGGGCGGCTGGATCGTAGCGGCGATGAAACTGCCGATGTTCTTGATGAACCACTGTGAGCCATTGGACCACACCTGCAGGAACGTGCGGTGCATGGCGGGATCATCGGAGGCCAGTAGGAAGTCCCCCTGGCGGCCAAGGGTGACGCTTTCGGAGACCTCGAGGAGGCGGGAGTGCCCAATCAGATCGTCGATAAGCAGAGTGCCGTGCTGTGCCTGTTGCATCGGGGGAGGCTCCTTCCCGCGGGGATGTAACCAGTGTTGACTGAAGAGTTACTTTACTTTAAGGCTTGCGCGCAGGCGCTTGGCGATGCCTCCCGCCACCTGTTCGCTACCGGCGTACAGTGGCTCTACCTGGGGAAATGAGGTTTTTGAGTAGGGGGGTGCGGAATTCGCGAATGGAGTGTCCGCCCCGCGCGTTAGAGTGGATGACACATTTACAGCGAAAGGTAAGAGGTAATGTTCGAGAGGTTTACTGACCGTGCTCGCCGCGTCATCGTTTTGGCGCAGGAGGAAGCACGCATGCTCAACCACAATTACATCGGCACCGAGCACATCCTCCTGGGGCTTATTCACGAAGGCGAAGGCGTAGCGGCCAAGGCTTTGGAATCCATGGGGATCTCGCTGGAGGACGTCCGCCGTGAGGTGGAAGAGATTATTGGTCAAGGTTCTCAGCCGCACACCGGCCACATCCCATTTACCCCGCGCGCGAAGAAGGTTCTCGAGCTCTCCCTGCGTGAGGGGCTCCAGATGGGCCACAAATACATTGGCACTGAGTTCCTGCTGCTCGGCCTCATCCGTGAGGGTGACGGCGTGGCGGCTCAGGTGCTGACCAAGCTGGGCGCCGACTTGCCGCGCGTGCGCCAGCAGGTTATCCAGCTGCTCTCCGGCTACGAAGGGAATGAAGGCGAAGGCGGCCAGTCCCAGGGTGGCCCCGGCCCGGTAGGCGCCGGTGCCGGCGCTGGCCAGGGAGGCCGTGTTGGCCCGGGTGGCTCCGGCGAGCGCTCCAACTCCCTGGTGCTGGACCAGTTTGGCCGCAACCTCACCCAGGCTGCGCGCGACGGCAAGCTGGACCCAGTCGTGGGTCGCGATTCCGAGATTGAACGCATCATGCAGGTTCTGTCTCGCCGGACCAAGAACAACCCGGTGCTCATCGGTGAGCCCGGCGTGGGTAAGACCGCCGTGGTCGAGGGCCTGGCCCTCGATATCGTTAACGGCAAGGTCCCGGAGACCCTCAAGGATAAGCAGCTCTATTCGCTGGACCTCGGCTCCCTGGTGGCTGGCTCGCGCTACCGCGGTGACTTCGAGGAGCGCCTGAAGAAGGTGCTCAAGGAGATTAACCAGCGCGGTGACATCATCCTCTTTATCGATGAGATCCACACCCTGGTCGGCGCCGGTGCCGCCGAGGGCGCTATCGATGCTGCTTCCTTGCTGAAGCCGAAACTGGCCCGCGGCGAGCTGCAGACCATTGGTGCTACCACCCTCGATGAGTACCGCAAGCACATTGAGAAGGATGCCGCCTTGGAGCGCCGCTTCCAGCCTGTCAAGGTGGAAGAGCCCTCCCTCGATGACACCATCCTGATCCTCAAGGGGCTGCGCGATAAGTACGAGGCACACCACCGCGTCTCTTATACCGATGAAGCGTTGAAGGCTGCAGCCTCCCTGTCGGACCGCTACATCAATGACCGCTTCCTGCCGGATAAGGCTGTTGACCTCCTCGATGAGGCCGGTGCCCGTATGCGCATCAAGCGCATGACCGCCCCGGAGGGCCTGCGCGAAGTGGATGATCGCATCGCAGAGGTCCGCAAGGAAAAGGAAGCTGCGATTGACGCCCAGGACTTCGAGAAGGCCGCTGGCCTGCGCGATAAGGAACGCAAGCTGGGTGAAGAGCGCGCGGAAAAGGAAAAGCAGTGGCGCTCCGGTGACTTGGAGGAAATCGCTGAGGTCGGCGAGGAGCAGATCGCTGAGGTTCTCGCGCACTGGACCGGCATTCCGGTGCTCAAGCTCACGGAGAAGGAATCCAACCGCCTCCTCAACATGGAAGAGGAGCTGCACAAGCGCATCATCGGCCAGGACGATGCCGTCAAGGCCGTGTCCCGCGCCATTCGCCGCACCCGTGCTGGCCTGAAGGACCCGCGCCGTCCTTCCGGTTCCTTCATCTTCGCCGGCCCCTCCGGTGTGGGTAAGACGGAGCTGTCGAAGTCCCTGGCTAACTTCCTCTTCGGTTCGGATGATGACCTCATCCAGATCGATATGGGTGAGTTCCACGATCGCTTCACCGCGTCCCGCCTCTTTGGTGCTCCTCCGGGATACGTTGGCTACGAAGAGGGCGGCCAGCTGACCGAGAAGGTTCGCCGCAAGCCTTTCTCCGTGGTGCTCTTCGATGAGATCGAAAAGGCCCACAAGGAGATTTACAACACCCTTCTGCAGGTGTTGGAGGATGGCCGCCTGACTGACGGTCAGGGCCGCGTGGTGGACTTCAAGAACACCGTGCTTATCTTCACCTCCAACCTGGGTACCCAGGACATCTCGAAGGCCGTGGGCTTGGGCTTCACCGGCTCTTCGGAGAATGACGCCGATGCACAGTACGAGCGCATGAAGAACAAGGTTAACGACGAGCTGAAGAAGCACTTCCGCCCTGAGTTCCTCAACCGTATTGATGAGATTGTGGTCTTCCACCAGCTCACCCAGGAGCAGATCGTCGAGATGGTGGAGCTGCTCATCGCCCGCGTAGAGAAGCAGCTCTCCGAGCGTGACATGGGCATCGAGCTCACTCAGAAGGCCAAGGACCTGCTGGCTCAGCGCGGTTTCGACCCGGTCTTGGGCGCACGTCCGCTGCGCCGCACCATCCAGCGCGAGATTGAGGATCAGCTCTCCGAGAAGATCCTCTTCGGCGAAATCGGCGCGGGTGAGATCATCACCGTGGACGTTGAAGGCTGGGACGGCGAGTCCAAGGACAACTCTTCTGCCACCTTCACCTTCACGCCGCGTCCGCGCCCGCTGCCGGAGGACACCTTCGACAAGGAGCTCGAGGAGACCGCCGTGCGTGAGGCCGATGAGGAACTGGCCACCGAGATCGATGCCGAAACTCACGGCCCCGACTCCAATGGTCCGGACACGGTGACCCCGGACGTCCTCGACGAGTCTGGCAGTGATTCCGCTGAGGAATCCCACAACGACGATGGCGATGACGGCAACCCGCCGCCGGCAGGTGCCGGTGCTGGCCAGCCGCTCTAAGCGCTGACCTGGGCCCCATAAGGATTAGCCCCGAACCGCATGCGTGTGAAACACTGCCTGCGGTTCGGGGCTTTCTGTGCGTGACCGGTGGGCGGGACGGCCCGGTGGGCGGGATAAGGAATCAGCACACCGTCGCGTGAGATTCGTGCTCCGGGTGCTCGATCTGGATGGTGGAGTCCCGACTATGGACATAACAGACTTAGGTCATTTTAGTGCGGAAAAATCCTACCCCACCACCGGAAACCACCAGGTATGAGTGTCAAAAGTGGCGTTTCTCATCCACCCATGACCGAAGCCGGGTAACAACGACCGTTTCCGTAGAACAGTGCATGCATCTTCGCGAAACGAACCTCGTAGCGCGCAGCGTCTGCGTGCCTCCATCGACGTGCTGGAGGCATTTGGTAAAAGGCGTCTGACAAAAGGCATCTGTCATAAGGCGTTTTCACGGCTGAAAACGCCTTTTACGCCTTGTAGATGGCGTTTTTAGACCCAAAGATGCCGTTTGCCAGATGCCTTTTGCGGGACGCCCTTTTGACTTGGTTCAGTTTCGTGCGGAACAATCCCACCCCACCGCCGAAAAGTACCAGGTAGCAGTGTTAGGAGTGACGTTGCTCGCCCGCTCATGACCTAAGCCGGGCTAGAAGGGAATCAGCACACCGTCTCGTGGGATTCGTGCTCCGGGTGCTCGATCTGGATGGTGGAGTGCTCGATGCCGTGCTCGCGCAGGGCTTGCTGGGCGGCATCCAACAGAGGGCCGGTCTCGACGGTACCGTCGCGCACGATGTGCACGGTCGTCAGCACGTTCACGCCGTCCAGGCTCCACAGGTGTAGGTCGTGGATGTCGGCAACACCCTCGATCTGTCGCAGCGCGGGCTCGATGACGCTGGCGTCGAAGTCCGCCGGGACCTGCTCGAGCAGCACGCTCGCCGAGAGCCGCATGAGCTGCCAGGCGCGCGGGAGCACCATCGCCGCGATCACCAGGGAGGCGATCACGTCCGCCGCCACAAACCCCGTGGTCAGTACCACGACGCCCGCCACGATCACTGCGATCGAGCCGAGCATATCCACCAGCACGTGCAAGAACGCGCCCTCCACGTTGATTGAGGATTCGCGGTGCCGGTGCAACACCCACGCCGATAGCGCATTCGCCACAAGGCCAATCACCGCGATGATCAGCATCGTTGTTCCTTGTACCTCAGCTGGGCTCTGCAGGCGGCGCACCGCCTCGACGACAATCCACACCGAGATCGCCAGGACCATCACCGCGTTCGCTAGCGCAGCAAGCACCTCTACTCGCCGGTAGCCGTACGTGGCCTGGGCTGATGCTTGTCGACGCCCAACCAACACCGCTAACACCGCGATGATCAACCCAGCGGCGTCGGAAAGCATGTGCATCGCATCCGCCATCAGCGCCATTGAGCCCGCCAACCAGCCGCCGATCAGCTCCGCGAAGAAGACGGTTCCGGTAATGCTCAGCGCAATCAGTAGTGCGCGCAGCGGCGTGCTGGAGTGATCGTGGTCGTGGTGCTCGTGTGCCATGCACTCAGTCTATCCCCGCCGGCGCTTATTGACAATTAAATGAAAATGGATGGCGGCGCCAGGGGGCGATTCTAGGATTCGGCAGGTTGGCAGTTTGACGGTGCGGGGACGTCGCGGAAGCGGTCGATGAGGTAGTTCGTGCCCTGCAGAACCGCGCGGACCGTGGGCGCGGCATGGTTGGTGCCCGAGCCTGGGTTCACGTTGACCGCCCAGGCGTCCTCAAAGTAGACGGTCCCGCCGGCAGCACAGAAGTCGTGGGCCATGCGGCGTGCTTGCTGGTAGGGGATGATGTCATCGGTCGGGGAGTTGACCACCATCATTGGGGCGTTGAGAGCGCGCTGGCCGAGGCGCTGCTCGTGCAGCATTCGAGAGGCCACCGGCTTGCGGCGGAGGAGCTCGGCGAAGGACTCGCCGCTCGCGGTCAGCTCACTGGTGCGAATATTTCCCCAGGTAGACATCGATTCGCGCAAACAAAAAGTGGCGGCGTCGGCGAGGAATGTGTGGCCGCGCGGATTCATCTCATCGATGATTTCCCGGGAGAACTCCGGGCTACGCTCCGCAAAACCATTGATGGCGTAGCCCAACACGTGAACGAGCGCTGAGCCGTCGACCGCCTGCATCACCTCGAAGAGGTCCGCTGGAGGTGCACCGGCGAAGGTTCCCTTGACGTTGAGCTCGGGGGCGTAGCTAGCGGCGTATTCGCCCGCAGCGGCAGCTGCACCGCCGCCTTGGGAGTAGCCGACAAATCCCACGGGGGAATCGGCGGGAGCACCGGCGAGCCGGAGCGCGGCGCGGGCGGCGTCAAGAACCGCGTGGGCCTCCTCGACGTTGTTGACATAAGAATGGTGCCCCGGGGTTCCGAGCCCGATGTAGTCCGTGACTACGACGCGCACACCTTGGGAGGCCGCATAGTTATACACGCGCGTGGCCGCAGCTTCATAGCGCTGGTCAACGCGGTTGCCGTCGGCGGCGAAACGGGCTCGGGACGGTGCACACTGGTCACCCGCCCCACGCGTTCCCGGCGCGTAGACGATAGTTGGGCGCTCGCCCGGCCCGTTCCATGGTGCTGAGGGCTCGTAGACCATGCCGGTCACCGTGGTGGGTGTGCCATCCATGAGGGTGGAGGAATAAGAGATAACAGTGGCCTTAACACCGGGTTGTTCTATCGGTGACGCCGATTGGACGCTGCCCGGCTCCACCGCGTGGGCGGCGGGTGACGCCAGAATAAGAGCAGCGGTGGCCGTCAGCACTGTTAACAGGGATTTTATTCGCACAAAGCTCAGAGTAGCCTGCGGCGTCGTGGTGCGCATCCGCGCTAAGCTGGCACGCATGGGAATTTATTATCGCAAGCGCAAGAAGACCGGAAAGAACAGCTGGATCAACCTCTCCGGCTCCGGTGCCTCGATGTCGACGAAGGTCGGCCCCGTGACGTTTAACTCCCGCGGCGGCATGTGGGTCAACCTGCCCGGTGGCCTGAATTTCCGGGGACGCTGGCGCTAATGACATCTCACCCCAACAGCGACTATGTCCGTATGGGGTACGAGGCCGACGTCGTCTTGCGCCTAGGCATGATGCTCATGGGGGCGGGAACGTCCGGCTACCGCGTCCTGCGCGGCATGAAACGTGCCGCCCGTGCGCTCGGCTTTGATCGGCTCGACGCCAACGTTGGCGTCACCCAGATAACATGCACGTTTCACCGCGGCCGCGAGTTTCGCACCGTGGTGGCCCAGCAGCATTCACCCGCCGTCGACGCCTCCCGCATCGAGGCGCTGGAGGATCTCACCCACCACAGGCTGTACGCGGGCATTACGGCCGAAGAGCTCACGGAGATGCTTGATTCCATCGAGTCCACGGTGGTCAAGCGATGGAACCGCTGGCTCTTGGCTGCAGCGGCAGCTATTGCGTGCGCCTCTTTCGCGGTCCTGAACTTCTTCACGCCGCTGGCGATTCTCCTAGTGGCTCTCGCCGCTTTCTGCGGCCAGCTCACCCGCGCGGTCTTGCACGGCAAGCACGTTCACCAGCTGGGCTGCATCGTGGCGGCCGGAACGGTGGCCAGCCTCGTGTACTTCTTCACCACCGAGGCGGTGGCCGCCGCCGGGGTGGCGGACCCGTCGGAGTTTTCCTCGGGCTACGTGGCCGCCGTACTTTTCCTCATTCCCGGCTTCCCGCTTTTCTCCGCGCTCATTGATCTCGCGCGCTTCGACTTCGAGGCCGGACTATCCCGCCTGACCTACGCGCTGACGGTGATCACCGCGGCTACCTTTACCGTGGCCTTAGTTAGCTGGACTACAGAGCTCACCCCGGAACCGGGAATCCCGGACTATGCGCCCGTGTGGTACCTCGCCGCCGCGGCGGCCAGCTTCCTGGGCATTTCCGGATTCGCGTTCCTCTTTAACTCCTCGCGCCGGATGGTGCTCGTGGCGGCCGCGGTGGGAACGGTGGCCAACCTTGTGCGCTTGCTCCTCATCGGGGTCGGGGCCACGGCCTACGTCGGCGCTTTCGTCGGTGGTCTCATCGTTGGGCTCTTGGGCGCGGTGGCCTCCACACGCGCACACCTACCGCGCATCACCACGACGGTGCCGGCGTCCGTCATCATGATCCCCGGCACCTCCATGTTCCGCACCGTCTATCACCTCAACGTGGGCAACATGGACCAGGCGTTGAGCAACTTCGCTACCGCCTCAATGGCCGTGGCAGCCATCGGCTGTGGGCTTATCCTCGCGCGCCTGTTGACCGACCGTGACTGGACCTTCGGCCACCTCATCGACTTCTCACACGTGCCTAGTGCGGCAGGTGAAACAAACCCTCGTCGTTGACATCCATCAACCCATCCTCGAGCAGTGAGGCCTGCGCGCGCGAACGCTGTGCCGCATCCGGCCATACCGCGTCGAGCGCGGATTGCTCGACGGGATGAGGGGTGGCGCGCAGGACGTCGAGAAGCAGCCCTCGCACCTGCCGGTCCGTACCGGTGAACTTTTGCACTCGCTTCTTGGCCCGCGCGGTCTCTTCTTCGCTGGGCTCCGGACAGCCCGCGAGCTGCCAGGCGCACGTGGACTTAATGGGGCAGGCGGCACAGTCGGGGTTCTTCGCCGTGCACACCAGCGCGCCGAGTTCCATGAGTGCGGCGGAAAAACGCGGACCGTTCTCTTCTGGAAGCAAAGCTTCTACCTGCGCCAACTCGCGTTTTGCGGGAGGTGGCGCCAGGAAGCGGCCCTCCTCGGCGCGGGCATAGACGCGGCGGACGTTGGTATCCACCACCGGAACGTTGTGCCCAAAATGGAAGCAAGCCACCGCACGCGCGGTGTACTCACCGATTCCGGGCAACGCCAAGAGCTTGTCGACGTCCCCCGGAACCTCCCCTTCACCAATCTCCTTCGCGCACTCCCACAAGCGCAACGCACGGCGCGGGTAGCCCAGCTTTCCCCAGGCGCGCAGCACATCTGCTTTGGATGCTGCCGCGAGGTCCTGTGGGGTGGGCCAGCGGCGCATCCACTCCTCCCACTGCGGGGCGACGCGCGCGACGGGTGTTTGCTGGCTCATGACCTCGCTTAAGAGCACGCCCCACGCTGAGGTCCCTGGCTCGCGCCACGGTAGGGGACGCTCATGGGCATCGAACCATTCCACGACAGCTTGGGTATCCATAGGCATCTCAGTGTAGGGCGGTGGGGACTAGAGTAAGAATCATGCCTTTAGTAGATGTCCCTCAAAACCCACAGAAGGTGTGGGAAGCCCTCCAGGAAGGTAACCACCGACTGGTGACGGGTAACCTCATCGACGTTAACCAAGACGCGAAGCTGCGCGCTGGCCTGACTCAAGGCCAGGACCCACGCGTCATCGTGCTTGCCTGCTCCGATTCCCGCGCGCCCATTGAGCACGTGTTCAACATTGGTTTCGGCGATGCCTTCGTCATCCGCACCGCCGGTCATATCCTGGACAGCGCGGTGATGGCGTCGCTGGACTATGCCCTGGAGAATCTCAAGGCTAACCTGCTCGTGGTGATGGGGCATCAGTCCTGCGGTGCGGTGGGCGCAGCCGCGGACTTCCTGGCGGGCGGCGATCTGCCGACGGGCCTGCAGCGTCCGATCATTGAGCGTGTGGCCGCTGCCTCGATGGTGGCCAAGCGTGATGGCCGCGAGGAACTCGCCGATTTTGAGCGCGAGAATACCGCGCAGACAGTCTCCCAGATCATTTCTGACGTTCCGGCTGCGCGCCAGCTTCTCGACGCCGGCACGCTCGGCATCGTCGGCCTGCGCTACCTCCTAGAGGATTCCAGCGTGGAGACCGTCGTCCTGCACGGCGTTCACTAGGCTCGCCGGCTGGCCCGGGCACTGGGCGGGACTAAGCGCATAGAAGTCGCTGCTCAAGACACGCGGCCCCGGGCTGGCCCGGGTTGGGCTCTAGTCCCCTTAAACTAAGAGCTGTGACTGAGCCATCCCGTACCCCGAAGCAGCTGCCGCGAGAGATTTACCTGCGTCGCCGCATCGCCGCGCTCGTGGCGATTCTGGTACTCGTGGTCATCCTTATTTGGGCTGCTACCGCGCTCTTTAGCGGTTCGAAGGAGGACCCGGGAGCCGAGTCGCAGCAGGCGGCGGCGTCGGGAACTCTGACTCCGTCGGAGGATGCAACCTCGGCGGTGGAGACGACGGAATCCACTGCGTCTGAGGAATCCACCGAGCCCGAGGCGGGGGAGGCGGACAAAGAAGAACCGACCTCCGAGGCAAAGCCAGCTGAGCTCACCGTTGATCCATCCAAGACAACGTGTTCCCTCCAAGACCTTAAAGTGATGGCCAAGACCAACGAGGACAGCGTCCCCGCTGGCAAGATGCCCACCTTCTACTTGGAGGTATTTAACCCGACGACGGAGGACTGCTCCATCGATCTCGATGAAGAGCAGCTGCGTTTCGAGGTCTACAAGATGGGCTCGAACGAACGCGTGTGGTCCGATACCGATTGCTATGCCTCGGTAGAAACCGGCAAGCAGACTTTCAAGTCCGGTGAGACGCGCTACTTCCAGGCGGATTGGTCCCGCAAGCGCTCCGAGCCGGGCCAGTGCACCGAGCGCGAGGAAGCCGAGCCGGGCGCTTACTTCCTGCATACTGTCATCGGGGAAAACTACTCCCCAGCGTTGCCGTTCAACTTGCTTTAAGCGCTGCAATCGCCTCGCTCAGGGTTGCGGCTTGGCGCACCTGTATGCCGCCGCCGACATCTACCTTTCCGGGCGGGACGATGGCGTAGCGGTAACCCAAGCGGGACGCTTCTGCCAAGCGGCGGTCTAGGTTCGGTACGCGGCGAACTTCGCCGGCCAAGCCCACCTCGCCGATGACCACCGTCTTCGGTGGTAGCGGCTGCTCGTGCAAGGAAGACCACGTGGCGAGCGCTACGGCAAGATCCGTCGCCGGCTCTTGAATCTTCATGCCGCCCACCGTGGCCACGTAAGCGTCCTTATCGTTGGTGCGTTCACCGGCGCGGGCCTGCAGTACGGCGAGCACCATCGGGACACGGTTGGCATCGAGCCCCGTGACCACGCGCCGCGGGTTCTTCGCCACGGGGTCGACGGTCAGCGCCTGCACCTCCGCCAGGATGGGGCGCACGCCATCCATGGCGACGGTCACCGCTGAACCGTCTGGGGTGCTGCCGCGGTGGGAGAGGAAGAGGCCGGAAGGGTCCGCCACCTCCCGGATGCCGCCGGCGGTTTGCTCAAAGCAGCCCATCTCATCGGTGGCGCCGAAGCGGTTCTTGAGTCCCCGGAGCAGGCGCAGGGAGGATTGACGGTCACCTTCAAAGTTCAACACGACGTCCACGAGGTGCTCGAGCACGCGCGGGCCAGCGACGTTGCCGTCCTTGGTCACGTGTCCGACGAGGAGGATGGGGATGCCGGTGGTTTTGGCCAGCGTGGTCAGGGCTGCGGTCACCGCACGCGACTGTGCCACGCCACCGGCTACGCCCTCCACCCCGGCCGCGTGCATGGTTTGGACGGAGTCCACGATGAGGAGGCTGGGCTTGAGCTGTTCGACGTGACCAAAGACGACATCCAAATTCGATTCGGCCGCGAGGTAGAGCGTCTCGTGCAAGGCCCCGGTCCGCTCGGCTCGGGCGCGGACCTGCCCGGCGGATTCCTCGGCCGTGGCATAGAGGGCGGTGCGGCCCAGTTGCGCCCAGCGGGAGGCGACCTCCAATAACAAAGTGGATTTTCCGACTCCCGGCTCACCCGCCATGAGCACCACCGAACCGGGAACGATGCCGCGGCCAAGAACGCGATCGAGCTCCCCGATGCCAGTGTTGAGGGCCTTCGTGGCGGCAGCGCCCACCTTCGTAATCGGAACCGCTGGGCTCGTCGGTGTCAGGCCGGTTGGTCGGCGTCCAGACACAGCGGCTTGGGCCGCGGTGCTGCTTTCTGACGCCGCGGTTTCCTGCAACGTTCCCCATGAACCGCACTCGGGGCAGCGGCCAAGCCACTTGGGGGAGACGAAGCCGCATTCAGAGCACGTGTGGACGGGACGAACCTTTTTTGCCATGCCCATCACTCTAGTAAGTGGTGTGGACATTCACGTCGCGGGCAGGATCGCACCCTTTTCATCGCGCGCGATATGCACAGAGGCGCTACAGTGTTAGCCAGGTTACATCTTGTGTGTGCCTGCCCCCTCTTTATCCCCGTCCGATTTCTCACAACAAGAAGGTATTTCCATGAAGATTCGTCGTACCCTCGTCGCCGCTGGCGCTGCTGCCGCCGTCGCCCTCGCTGGCACCCCGGCTGCTTCTGCCGCACAAGCTCCCGAGCCGCTGGCCACTGTTCTGACCGAGATCACCAACGTCGCTGGCTATGAGGCTCAGAACCTCATCCTCGTACCGGCGGCGCTGTCCTCCTTGGGCTTCCTGTCGAACCTGCTGTCCTAGTCCAGTTCACTTACCCCCACACCTCACTATTCAAGGAGACCCCATGAAGATTCGTCGTACCCTCGTTGCTCTGACCGCTGCTACCTCCCTGGCTGTAGCTGGCGCCCCGGCCGCTTCCGCCGCTACCTACCCGGAACCGCTCAACCAGGTTATGGATGAGATGGTGAAGTACGGCGGCCCGCAGGCGCCGAACCTGCTTCTCATCCCGGCTGCCCTGTCCTCTCTGGGCATTCTTAACTCTCTGCTTGTGATGGCTACGGCATCCTCGCGAGCTTAAGAGTTTTCTGCGTTCGCTAAGGAGCGTTAAACGCACACCGCCCCAACTGCCAAAGTTGAAGCCCGTGATTCGGGCGGGAAAACTTTGGCGGCTGGGGCGGTTTTCTATGAAGAAAAGGCTTACTTGTTCTCGGCGTAGCCCTCGGTGGACTGCGGGTCGCGGTCAAAGTCACCGGACTGCAGCGGGGAGGCGGACACGGTGGCGTCAACCTCGATGGTGCCGGTGTTAAAAGTGAAGGTCACCGGGCGGGAGCCGCCGAAGGCGAAGCCGTCGTTCTCCAGGGTGGTGGCCACGTAGGTGATGTTCTTGTCCTTGCCGTCCTTCGGGAGACGGTCCAGGTTCGTCTGGGAATCAGCGTAGAGGGCGTGATCGCGAGGAAGCGGCTCTGCGCCTTCCAGTGGTACGTCCTGGCCGTCGACGCTCACGGACTCGAGGACGACGTCGTCGACCTTGTAGCCCTGGTTGACGGCCACGAACTTCAGGGAGGTCTCACCGGTGTCCGGTTCAACCTGAATGGTGACGTCACGCACGGCCACCTTGCCATCTTCGGTGCTTGCGGATGCGCCGTCGACAGCAATGACCTTTTCCGCGGTCTGTGCAACATGACCGGCCGAGCAGGACGCCAAGGCCAGCGCGGAGAGGGCGGTAACTGACATGATGGCACCGCAGCGAGCGGCGGACTTCAGGGACTGCACTGTGAGTGTCCTCCATTGAATTGCGATCACAAAGCTTATCAACGCTTTAGCCTAGTACCTCCGCAGTAAAAGCACACAGTTTCCGACAAACCTCTTGGGTAAACCGGGGGTAGCCGCGCTTTATGTTGGCCGTCATCGTGGTGTAAAGCGAGCTGCTCTACGGGCTTGGGTGGGGGAGCAGTGCCGGAAAACTGCGTGCTAGAGTAGATACCCTGTATATGCGGCCCACTGAGAGTACGCCGAGAGCGCACGATGGGCACCGTCTCAAAGGCTTCATAAGGAGTGGCAATGGAATTTAAGGTCGGAGAGGTCGTCGTCTACCCCCACCACGGCGCCGCCAAGATTACGGCGATTGAAAAGCGCGAGATGGGCGGCGAGGAGCTCGAGTATCTCGTCCTCCAGATCAACCAGTCCGACCTCGTGGTTCGTGTGCCCTCCAAGAACGTTGAGATGGTGGGCGTGCGTGATGTTGTGGGCAAGGAAGGCCTCGAGAAGGTCTTCTCCGTTTTGCGCGAAGAAGACGTGGAGGAGGCCGGCAACTGGTCCCGCCGCTATAAGGCCAACCAGGAGCGCCTTGCATCCGGCGATATCAACAAGGTGGCAGAAGTCGTGCGTGACTTGTGGCGCCGCGATCAGGACCGCGGCCTGTCCGCCGGTGAGAAGCGCATGCTTGCCAAGGCCCGCCAGATTCTGGTCGGTGAGCTTTCCCTGGCTAAGCCGGTCGATGACAAGAAGGCGGACACCATGATGGAGGAAATCAACGCCACCATCGAGCGCCACCGCGCCGCCGGCTTGGTCGAGGACAAGTCCATCACCACCGACATTGACAATGACGTCGATCTCGATGACCTCTCCTTCGACGACGAAGACTAATACCCGCCGCGTGATCGCCCTCGTCGCGGCGGCCGGTCAGGGAACGCGCCTTGGCGCTGATATTCCTAAGGCCTACGTGGAGCTGCGCGGAAGTACCCTGCTTGAACGCTCCGTGAAGGCCATGATTACCTCGGAATTTGTCGATGAAGTCATCGTTCTCGTCAGCCCCGCCATGGAGGATTATGCCGCCAGCATCCTCGACCGCATCGATTCTGATGTGCCCGTACGCATCGTCCACGGCGGGGGTGAGCGCGCCGATTCCGTCTGGGCGGGCCTGCAAGCCATCCCAGATGAGGATGCCGTGGTGCTGGTCCACGACGCCGCCCGGGCGTTGACGCCGCCGGGGATGATCGCGCGCGTCGCCAAGCGCGTGCTCGACGGGGCCACCGCAGTTATCCCGGTCCTTCCCGTGGCGGATACCATCAAAGAAGTCGAGGGGACCACGGTGCTGTCTACTCCGGATCGCTCCCGCCTGCGCGCCGTGCAGACCCCGCAGGGTTTTAACCTGGCCGCGCTGCGCCGCGCCAACCTAGACTATTGGGCGCAGGACCCTGACTTTGTCGCCACGGATGACGCCAGCCTGATGGAATGGCACGGCGCGCGCGTGGAGACCGTGCAGGGAGACACCTTCGCGTTTAAAATCACCACTCCCATCGACCTCGTCCTGGCGAAGGCCGTGACGGATGAGGCCGAACCGACCATCTTCGAGGTGCCTAGTGACTAACCCCATCATCCCGCGCGTGGGAATCGCCACCGATGCCCATCAGATCGAGCCCGGAAAACCCTGCTGGATCGCAGGCCTTCTCTTTGAGGACGTGGATGGCTGCGAGGGCCACTCCGATGGGGACGTGGTGAGCCACGCGCTTGTCGACGCTTTGCTCTCCGCCTCCAACCTCGGCGACCTCGGCTCCTTCGTCGGTGTGGGCCGGCCTGAGTACGACGGGGTTTCCGGCGCTCAGCTGCTGCGCGAGTGCCGCGAGCTGCTGGAAAAAGAAGGTTTCATCATCGGCAACGCCGCCGCCCAATTGGTTGGTCAGAGCCCCAAGATGGGCCCGCGGCGTAAGGAAGCCGAGGCCGTGCTGAGCGACATCCTCGGCGCCCCAGTGTCCGTCTCTGCGACGACGACGGATCATCTCGGCTTTACTGGCCGCAAGGAGGGCCGCGCTGCCGTGGCCACCGCCGTGGTCTGGCGCGCCTAGGCCGTCCCGCGCTAGCCGCCGGACGCGAGTCAATTAGACTAGGCCAGGTGAGTACTTTGCGCATTTTTGATACCGCCACCCGCAGCCAACGTGAGTTCGAGCCGGTTCGCCCCGGCCACGCGTCGATCTACCTGTGCGGTGCCACCCCGCAGTCCCAGCCGCACATTGGCCACCTGCGCTCTGGTGTTGCCTTCGACATCCTGCGCCGCTGGCTTATCGCGCAAGGCTATGACGTGGCACTCGTGCGCAACGTCACCGATATCGATGACAAGATCCTCACCAAGGCTGCTGAGAATAACCGCCCCTGGTGGGAGTGGGTATCCACCTATGAGCGCGAGTTCACCAAGGCCTACAACACCCTGGGCGTTCTGCCCCCTTCCGTGGAGCCGCGCGCGACGGGCTTTGTCACCCAGATGGTGGAGTACATGCAGCGGCTTATCGACGCCGGCTTTGCTTATGCCGTGCCTGGCACAGACGGTGTTGGCTCCGTCTACTTCGACGTCGCGGCGTGGAATGCCACGGAAGGCTCTGACTACGGTTCGCTGTCCGGCAACCGCGTCGAGGAAATGGAACAGGGCGAAACGGACAACGCGGGCAAGCGCAGCCCCCAGGACTTCGCTCTGTGGAAGGCGGCTAAGCCGGGCGAGCCATCCTGGCCCACCCCGTGGGGTCGTGGCCGACCGGGCTGGCACTTGGAGTGCTCGGCCATGTCCACGTACTACCTAGGCAGCGAGTTCGATATTCACTGCGGTGGCTTGGACTTGCAGTTCCCGCACCACGAAAATGAGATCGCGCAGTCCCATGCGGCGGGGGACAAGTTCGCCAACTACTGGATGCATAACCACTGGGTCACCATGGCCGGTGAGAAGATGTCGAAGTCCTTGGGCAACGTCCTCTCCATTGCCAACATGCTGGAGATCGTCCGCCCGGTGGAGCTGCGCTACTACCTGGGCTCCGCGCATTACCGTTCGGTGCTCGAATACTCCGAGGCGGCGCTGACCGAAGCTGCGGCTGGCTACCGCCGCATCGAGGATTTCGTGGGCAAGTTCGAGGGCGTCGAGAAGGGCGAGTGGACCCCGGCCTTCGAAGAAGCGATGAATGATGACATCGCTGTGCCGAAGGCGCTGGCGGAAATCCACACCACCGTGCGCGCGGGCAATAAGGCGCTGAGCGACGGCAACCGTGAAGAGGCTGAGCGCCTCGCCGGGGCCGTGCGCGCCATGGCCGCGGTTCTTGGCTTTGATCCACTGGATGAACAGTGGAAAGATAGTGGCGAAGAAAGCGGCGCTGAAGCGGCCCTGGACGTTCTCGTTCGGGCCGAATTGGAGCGTCGCACCACCGCCCGCGCAGAAAAGGACTGGGCTACTGCGGACGCCGTGCGCGACCGCCTTGCAGCCGCGGGTATTACCATCACCGACACCGCCGACGGCCCCACCTGGTCCTTGGCGGATTAACGTCCTTGGCAAAGGCCAAGGACAGCACAGAAGCCGAGGACAACAAAGGAGAAGAATTATGGCACGTACCCATGGCCGCGGCGGCGCAGGTATCCGCAAGACGAAAAAGAAGGGCGCCACGAAGGGCTCTGGTGGCCAGCGCCGCAAGGGCCTAGCTGGCAAGGGTCCCACGCCTAAGGCAGAGGACCGCGTCTACCACGCCAAGCACAAGGCGAAACTGGAGCGCGAGCGCCGCAATTCGGGCCGCCACCAGAAGGAGACCGCGGAGATGGTCGTTGGCCGCAACCCGGTCATCGAGTGCCTGCACGCCAAGGTGCCTGCTACCTCCCTTTACATCGTGCAGGGCACGCGCAATGACGCTCGCCTTTCCGAGGCGGTGGCCATGTGCAATACCCGCAACATCCCGATTCTCGAGGTCCAGCGCCACGAGATGGATCGCATGACCGGAAACGGCATGCACCAGGGCATTGGCCTGCAGATCCCGCCGTACAAGTACGCCGATGTGCACGATCTCATGGACCGCGCGCGCGATGCCCAGGAACCGGGTATGTTCGTCATCCTCGATAACATCACTGACCCGCGCAACCTCGGCGCGGTCATCCGCTCCGTCGCGGCCTTCGGCGGCCACGGCGTTATCATCCCAGAGCGCCGCTCTGCCTCCGTCACCGCGGTGGCTTGGCGTACCTCTGCCGGCACTGCTGCGCGCCTGCCGGTGGCTCGCGTGACCAACGTGACCCGCACAGTTCAGGACTTCCAGAAGGCTGGCTACCAGGTCGTCGGCCTGGATGCGGGAGGCGAGCACACCCTCGATACTTACAACGGTGGCACCGACCCCGTTGTCATCGTCATCGGCTCTGAGGGCAAAGGCATTTCGCGCCTCGTCCGCGAGAACTGCGATGCCATCATGTCCATACCCATGACCGACTGGGTTGAATCCCTCAACGCCTCCGTGGCGGCAGGTGCGGTGCTTTCCGAGTTCGCCCGCCAGCGTCGCGCGGCCCAGAAGTAGGCTCACGCTTTCGTCGCCATGTTCCTCACGAGTGTGCGTCCCGCCCCGGAGCTTATTGGGGAGGGACTGCCCGGCGTGCCGGAACACATGCGCCGCCTGGGCGTGCTCATCGCAGCGCTGCCCGGCGGCGCCTTGCGTTTGCCTACGCCCGTGACCGTCGTCGTGGGGGATAACGGCGCCGGAAAATCCACGCTGCTCGAGGCCATCGCCGTGGGGCTTGGCGTCAATCCCGAGGGCGGCTCGCGCCACGCCCGGTTTGCCACCGGCGACGAGGACTATCCCGAGTGGCTCATCTGCTCGCGGGCGCACAACCCGCGCGACGTGTACTTCTTGCGCGGCGAGACCTTCCTCAACTTGAGCGAGTATCACCACCAGATCCACAGCCCGGAGAATCCCGATCCGCTCAGTGACCTGCCGTTTCTCAGCCACGGCCAGGGTCTGCTCGCCCTCGTCGAGAGACGCTTCCATTCTGACGGAATGATCATTCTCGACGAGCCGGAAGACGGCTTGTCCTATCCCCGGCAGGTCGAGGTTGTCACGCAGCTCGAGCGCCTCGCCGCCCAGGGCGCGCAGGTCATCCTCGCGACGCACTCGCCAGTCTTCCTCAGCATGCAAGGCGCGACCGTCTACGCGTTCGGCGACAAGGGGATTGCGCCCGTCGCTCCCGAAGCGACGGAAGCTGTCCACGCCGCGCGCGAGTTCCTTGCCGATCCATTGGGGACCGCCGCGTTTCTTATTGGGGAGGGCGAATGAGAGACTTCTATGTCGACGCCTATGCCGCGCTGGACGGCGGCCACGGACCTGAGTGGGTGTCCTCCGTTCCTGGTTTCGTGGCGCTGCGACGCCAAGGACTGGACCTGCGTGCGCCGGTGACCGTGCTGACCGGGGACAACGGGGTAGGAAAGTCGACGCTCGCCGAGGGCATTGCCTTCGAGTACGGCTTTCCTGAGCGCGGTGGGATATGGGGTGTGCAGCGCTCCGCCGGTCCCATCAATCCCCTCCGGAGGTGGGCGAGCCTGCGGCTAGGTACCGCGCCCAAGGACGGCTACTTCCTGCGAGCGGAGGCGCACTACAACGTTGGTTCGACCGCGATGTCGCATGGCGAGTCCGTCATGGACGTCGTGCAGCGTTCCTTTGATGGGCGCGGGCTCTACATCCTCGACGAGCCGGAATCTGGGCTTTCGCTCGTGCGGCAGATGACGCTCATGGCGGAAATCCATCGCGCCGCGGAGGCGGGTGCGCAGTTCATCGTGGTGACGCACTCGCCGATTGTGGCAGCCATCCCCGGTGCGCGGATTGTTGAAATTACAGAAGATGGGTTCTTCCTTGAGCTGCGCGACGTGACACAGACGCTGGCGTTTCAGTCGTTGCGTGAGTTTCTCTACGCCTCCGGATGCTAGATTCAGGGCCGAGAAAGCTGGATGGCGATCTTTACTTCTTGGTTGCTGGCCAGTACTTCACATCTTGAACATTCAGATTGCGTGCGTGTGCCGAATACAAGGTTCTGGAGGATTGGGGTTCCACGGCTTAGAGACGAGGACGACTCGGTCCTTTGCCTGCCGTTTTCACCTTGTACAGATTCAGCTGCGGGTAACTTGAAGAATCTTCGCCAGCAAACCGTGACATCGAGAGTACATACATGCACAGACGTGTGCAACATCACGCTGTGACGTAATAATTCTCTAGATAACAACGGGTCGCAAGTGTGATTAGTCAGTACGCGAGAAAAGAAAACCTACGCGATGGAACGCGACCTCTACGCGATCGTCAACGACATTGCCGACCACTACAACAAGGTTCACTGAATGATGAACTGAAGGATCTTTTATCCCTTGTAGGCCTTTCATTGCACCACAGTGTTTCCTGCGAGCATGCTTCGCTCGGTATGAAACAGCGTCTAGGAATCGCCAAAGCACTGGTCGGTAATCCACAATTATTGCTTCTCGACGCTCACCTACGAACGGCCTCGACCCGAGGTTGGGGCTGAGTGGAGTGAGACACGATGGGGCGCACGTGCAGTCTAGAGCCCGAAGAATTCCTCCACGAGCTCGGCAGCGATGAAGGAATCCGTGTTTTTACCCAGGCGTGGGTCCAGCTCGTTGCCCGACGGGATGACGTGGCCCATGCCCTCGACGCTCACGAGCTCGACCGGCGCGCCGGTGGCGTCTGCCGGCTCCCAGCGGTCGACAACGGTGTCGGGGAAAAGGTGGGTGCGCTCTGGGCCGGCGGCATGGTTGAGCTCCGCGAAGCGTGCGGCGTTCTCCTGCGCGCCGGTGACGGCACCGCGGGTGCGCTTCGGGTCAATGCCCGCCGTTCCGCCCGTATAGGGCGCGAGCCGGTCGCCCGTGCCGTGGACGAACATGACCGGGGTGGGTTGGTACGCCGAGTCCGGATTGGTGGGCGCATGGTTGGCGCCGGCGCCGAGAGTGGAGGCGAAGACGCAGGCGGCATCGGCAAGCCCGGGGGCGTCGAAGAGCAAGCGGATAACCATCTGCCCGCCGTTGGAGAAGCCGCAGAGGAACACGCGGCCAATCTCCTGCTCCGCGCGCAGCTCGTCGAGGATGGTGCGCGTGAAGGCGACGTCATCGATGCCCAGCTCGCGCGCGGCGACGGGCAGGGTGGCGCGGGCATCGTTAAAGTGCTGTTCCACGCCGGTGGGGTAGACCGCAAGCATGCCGTGGCGGGTGGCGAGGTCATCGAACGTGCCGTTAGTGAAGCGGCGGATGACGTTCGCGGATTGCAGGGAGCCGTGGAAGAACAGGAGGAGGTCTCTCTGGCGCTCGACGTCATCATTCGGGCGGTACACGAGGTACGTGCGGGTGCGGTCTTGTAATTCGAGGCTACGGCGTTCCAAAGTCACGCATCTAGCCTAATCCTGATGCGCGCAGTGCTCATCGTGCGTCGAGGTGTGGTGTGTCTCGGCGTCGGCGCGATCGGTGGCGGCGCGGAAGTGTTCCTGGGAGGCGCGGCGGGCGGCGACGTCGTCGCGGACGGCCTTGCGGCTGCGAGCCCAGCCGATGCCGCGGCAGACCAGGTAAATAACAAAAGAGATGCTCGTGACGAAGACCGAGACGGGCAGGCCCGGCGCCAGGGAGAGGACCAGGCCGCCCACGGCGGAGACCTCCGCGAAGATGGTGGACCACACCACCGCGCGCAGCGGGGAGGAGGTAATCTGTACCGCCGCTGCGCCCGGCGTGATGAGCAGCGCCATGACGAGCAGGGAACCGACGATCTGTACGGACTGTGCGGCCGTCAGGCCCACGAGGATGGCGAAACACACCGCTAGGGACTTCACTGGCACGCCGGCGGCTTGAGCCATGACGGGGTCCGCGGAGGCGAAAAGCAGCGGGCGCCAGAAGAGCACCACGACAGCAACCACGATGGCGGTCGTGGCGGCGAGCAGCCACACCGAGGCGGAGGACACACCGACGATTTGGCCAGTGAGCAGCGTCATCGCGGTCTTGGCGTTGCCGGGGTAGAGGTGCAGGAATAGCACTGAAAGGCCGAGGCCGAAGCTCATGACCACGCCAATAGCGCTGTCCTGTTGTCCTTTGAGCCCCAGCACCGCCAGGATGATGGCCGCGACGATGGCGCCGGCAATCGCGCCGAAGCCGATGTTGAGGCCGAACAGCAAAGCGGCGGCCGCGCCCATGAGCGCGAGCTCCGAAGTAGCGTGCACGGAGAAGGACATTTGGCGCAGGACGATGAGCGAGGTCATCACTCCGGAAAGGATTCCCAGCAGCGCGCAGGCGATGAGCGAGGACTGGACGAAATCAACACCCAGCAGGTACTGGGTGTCCTCGATGAACTTAGACAACGATGAGCCTCCCATCGAGGTTGAGGACGGTCACGGAAGATCCATAGAGCTCCGAGAGCACCTCGGAGCGCATGACTTCGTCGACCGGGCCGAACGTGTGACCATTGGGCGCGAGGTAGAGCACCTTATCCACGACGCCCAATACCGGGTTGATGCCGTGGGTAACAAAAAGCACGGAGGTGCCGCGCTCGTGGCGCCATGCATTGAGCTTCTCGACGGTCGCCTGCTGCCGCGCCGGGTCCAAAGACAACAGCGGCTCGTCCGCGAGGATGAGCTCCGGGTCGTTGGCTAGGGCCTGGGCTTGGCGGATGAGCTGTTGCTGCCCGCCCGAGAGCTGGCCCACGCGGCGGTCAGCGATGCCGGTGGCACCGACTTCGGCGAGGAGCTCGTCCACGCGCCCCCGGGCAGGACGTCGGTTGCGCAGCGTGCCATGCGCCAGGGACAGCGACACGAGATCCCGGGCGCGCAGGGGCAGATCCTGAGGGAACATCCTTTGCTGCGGGATGAAACCAACGCGGCAGTTGATATCTACGCTGCCCGCGGTGAGCTGGCGGGTACCCAAGATAGTGCCGAGGAGCGTGGATTTGCCCACGCCGTTGGGGCCTAAAACGGCGATGAACTCGCCGCGGTCTACGGCGAGGTTCATATCCGACCACAGCGGTTCTACTGCGGCGTTCTTAAAAGAGATGAGCACTTACACAGCCTCGAGTGCGTTGACGACTTCCTCGTAGTAGTCGAGGAAGTTGGTCCCCTCCGGCGGGGTTTCACCAATCTCTACCACCGGGATGTTCTTATCCTCGGCGGCGGCGCGGATGCGCTTGGCCATGTCGGTTTCGGTCTGCGGGTTAAAGATGAGCAGGTCGATCTTGTCCTGCTTGATATCTTCGAGGAAGCGGGCCAGGTCGGCGGCGGTGGGCTCGCCCTCAGCGACGGTGGCCTTGCGGTAGCCCTCCGGGGTGGCGTCGGTGCTGTCGGTGTACTTGAAGATGTAGTCCGCGATGGGCTCGGTCTGCGCGTAGTTGCGCTGCGGGAGCTTCTCGATGCGTGCCTTCAGGCCCTCCACGCGCTCGACTAGCGGATCGGCGGTGGCCTTAGCCTCTGGGTTGGTCTCGTTAACGAGCGTGGCGACCTCCGTCGCCACCTTCTCGATGGCTGCGGCGTCGTACCACACGTGCTCGTTGCCATCGATGTTGGTGACCTGCTCGGGGTGCTCGGCTGCGATCTTCTTGGCCTCGTCCATGGTCACGGTGTCGCCTTCGTGAGCGTGGTCATGGTCATGCCCGTGTTCGTGCGCATGCTCGTGTCCTTCTTCATGACCATGTTCGTCATGGTCGTGCGCATGGTCGTGCCCTTCTTCATGCGCATGCTCATCATGCGCATGGCCACCATGATCGTGCGCGGTAAGCGGGAGCGCGTGAATGATCTGGTCCTGGTTCTTGACGGCCTGGTAAAGCCAGGCGTCGTAACCGCCGCCACCGGCGATGATGACGTCAGCCTCGTTGGCGCGGGCGATGTCCGCGGCGGTGGGCTCGAAGTGGTGTGGATCCACGCTGTTGCCGCTCACGATGGGGTGAACGTCGATGTTCACGTCGGTCTGCGCGGTGTTGACGACCGCCTGGGCCACATCAGCCCAGATGGAGGTCGAGGCGACGACCTGAATGGTCTCCTTGTCGGAACCGGCATCCGAGCCGCCATCGGCGTTATCGCCGCTGGAAGAACAGGCGGTGAGCGAAGCGGCGCCCAGGGTGGCTGCGAAGAGGAGAGCGGTGGGACGTCGGAAAGCACGGCGTGAGAGGGAAGTGGTCATGCCCCTATTTCTACGTTTAGTGAAAATTGTTGTCAAATGATAATGAGTTGAAAAAGGGTAATGTTGCCGTCATGTCCAAACGCAGCACGACGCTGGCCTCCCTAGCGGCCGAACTTGGGGTTTCGCCCACCACGGTGTCCAACGCGTACAACCGGCCGGACCAGCTGGCGCCTGCCACCCGCGAGCGCATCCTCGCCGCCGCGGCTGAGCGTGGATACACAGGCCCGGATCCCACCGCACGCAGCTTGCGCACGCGCCGCCAAGGTTCACTGGGTGTTCTGCTCACCGAGCACCTTTCCTATGCCTTCGAGGACATGGCTTCTGTGGACTTCCTCGCCGGCATGGCGGAGGCCTCGGCGGGGGCGAGCACGACGTTGACTCTCATCCCTGCCGGGCCGGATACCGCCGGCGCGCCCAACGACGCCCAGGCAGCGCAGCTCGTAGGTTCGGCTGCCGTCGACGGTTTCGTGGTCTATTCCGTGGCAGCGGGAGATGCTTACCTCGACGCCGTGCAGCGCCGTGGCCTGCCGGTGGTGGTGTGTGACCAGCCCACGGATTCCGGCCTGCCCTTCGTGGGCATCGATGACCGCGCCGCGATTGCCCCGGCGGCGCAGGCGCTTGTCGACGCCTCCCATACCCGCATCGGTATCCTTGCCATCCGCCTACACCGCGAGCGCCTCGACGGCGAAGTGACGGCCGCACAACTGGCCGCGGCGGACATGCACGTGCAGCGCTCACGTGTATTGGGTGCGCTCGATGTTTTTGCAGACGCGGGACTCGATCCTGCAGACATCCCCGTGGTGACGCGACACATCAACGATTCGCGTACGGCTTACGCGGCCGCGGAGGAGCTGCTGACTAAGTACCCGGATCTCACCGCGGTGTTGTGCACGACGGATTCGATGGCGCTCGGGGTTATGGCTTATGCGCGCGATCATGGAATCGCGGTTCCCGAGCAGCTCTCCGTCACCGGCTTTGATGGCATCGCGCCGGCCCTGGCGCTGGGCCTGAGCACCGTCGTGCAGCCGAACAAGGAAAAGGGGGCGGCGGCGGGGCGCATGCTGGCCAGCCTCATCGAGGGGCGCGGCGAGGTGCCGCGCGTGTTGTTGGAGACCACCTTCCGCCCGGGGCGCACCGTGGCGCCGGTCGGGGCTTAAGAGCTGTGCTGCGCGCGAGCGGCGGCGAGTTCTTCGAGGAACTCTGTCACCGCCGCGATATCGGGCACGCGCAGCGCCGCCTGCGTTGCGCCCTCACCAACCTTGACACCGAGGTCCGGCGGCTGATTGAGCGCGGCGAAGCCGTCTTCGTCGGTGGTGTCATCCCCTAAAAAGACCACCGCTGTGGCCCCGACGCGGTGACGAAGCTTGTCAATCCACGTGCCCTTCGTGGCCTGCGTTGCGGAGAACTCGACGACGCACTTGCCCGCAGTCTTGGGGAAACCATCGGCGCTTAAGGCCTCGCCTTCCGCATAAGCAGCAGCGGCGGCGTCCGGGTCTTGCAACTCCAGCGCCCGCAGGTGCAGCACCCGCTGGAAAGGTTTGATCTCCAGCTCCGCGCCGGGGTGGCGGGCGATAATCTCCTTGATTTCCGCTTCCTTCTTGGCCAAGTAGGCTTCCATCTCCGGGGTGAGCGCGGATTCTTCCCACGAGGATTCGGCCCCATGCGAGCCACCAAAAAGCACCGGCTCGCGCAGCGGGCATACTCGCATCAGGCCATCGAGGTGGCGCCCAGAGAGCACTGCCGCGGTGGTGTTAGGTAGTTGCGCCAAGGCAGCGAGAGCATCCAGCGAGCGCTGCTCGGGGCGCACTGCGTAGGCGTTGCGCGCGAAGCCGGCCAAGGTGCCATCGAAGTCGGAAACAACCGCTAAATGTTCGGCGGCGGCGAGAGCATCAATCATGCTCCCCACCCTAGCGCTGAAACTTCGGAGCTATAGCGCGGCCATGCGGATAATCGGTGAATCCACCTTGTCGGTGCGCAGCGTCAACACGAGTTGGTTGTTGGGGTTGAGCGCGAAGTCGAACTCATGGCCTTCGGCGATGAGGTTGCGCATCAGCGAATCAGCCCATTGCATCGAGCCCTCGCAGTCGCCGCTTCGCGGTGGGCTTTCATAGGTGGCTTTCTCCACCCGCATGATATCGCCCTCCCAGATCGTGGAGGTTTTGTCATCCTTGTGGAAGGACACCTCAGCGGTAAACGGTACGCAGCCAGTTGAGCCCACCGCGGTGTGCTCACCGAAGCTCATATGGGGCACGTGTGCAGTATCGGCAGGGAGGGAGGAAGGAGCGTCCGGTGAGGTGTAGAGGTTGATGACCTGCCAATCCTTGCCCACGATGCGGTCATCGCCGCGCGGGGCAGGTTCCTCCTCAGCGGAGCTGCATCCAGCTAGGCCAAGCGCAAGCAGCACAGTACTGAGCACAGCGGTGAGCCGGCGCCGCATCATGCTTCCTCCTGGTTCAGTGCGCCGAGGAAGGACTGCGACCACAGCGCGATATCGTGCTGACGCACCTGCTCGTTCATAGCAATCATGCGCTCGCGCATGGTCTCGGGGGATTCCTCCAGTGCCTTGACCGCAGAGAGCAGCGCACGTTTGATGGATTCGATGTCGAAGGGATTGCACAGGTTGGCTTGGGTAAGCTCTGCCGCCGCGCCCGCAAACTCGGAGAGCACGAGCGCTCCTGTGCCGTCGCCGTGGGAGGCCACGTATTCCTTGGCCACTAGGTTCATACCGTCCTTAAATGGCGTGACCAGCATGATGTCCGCGAGCCGGTAGTAGCGGCGCAGGACCTCCTTCGGAACGGAGCTGTGCTGGTAATGCACCACCGGCGCGCCGAGGCGCCCGAAGCGCCCGTTGATGCGGCCCACGGCTTCCTCCACCTTCGAGCGCGTGGCGCGGTAGTGGTCGATGCGCTCGCGCGAGGGTGTGGCCAGTTGGACGAAGGTTACCTCGTGTGGGTCCAGCGCACCGGTCTCGAGGAGCTCCTCGAAGGCGGTGAGGCGCTGCAGGATCCCCTTCGTGTAATCCAGGCGGTCCACACCCAAAATGACGTGCTTGGGGTTCCCCAGCTCAGCACGCAGCTGGGCGACGTCCCCCGCATCGCCTCCGTCAGCGAATTCACCCGCCGCAATGGAAATGGGGAAAGCGCCTACCCCGACAGAATGCCCGCTACCGGTCACGATGCGAGCGGTGACCGCGCGGGTGCTGACCTCCCCTTCTACGTCCAGCCCTTGGGTGCGGGCCAGCTCCAAGAAATTGCGGGCGTTGGATTCGAGGTGGAAGCCGATCAGGTTGGCGTCGAGAAGCCCCCGCACCAACTCCTCACGCCACGGCAACTGGCGGAAGAGATCCGGGGACGGGAAGGGAATGTGCAGGAAGAATCCAATGGTGAGGTCGGGGCGTAGCTGGCGCAGGATGCCGGGGACGAGCTGGAGCTGATAGTCCTGCACCCACACCGTGGCATTCTCTGCGGCGACGGCTGCTACCTCGTTGGCAAAACGCAGGTTGACCTCGCGGTAGGCATCCCACCAGTCGCGGTTGTAGACGGGGGTGACGATGAGGTCGTGGTAGAGCGGCCACAGGGTGGCGTTGGAAAAGCCCTCATAGAAGGCCTCAAAATCCTCCTGTGTCAGGCGCACCGGGTGAAGGAGGACACCGTTATCCGTGGTGAAGGGCTCGGGAGCTTCGTCGGCTACGCCCGGCCACCCCACCCAGCAGCCCTGGTGTTCTTCCAAGACCGGGGAGAGCGCGGTGACGAGGCCGCCGGGGGAGGCCTTCCACTCGCGGGTGCCATCGGCGGCGGTCTCGAGGTCCACTGGCAGGCGATTGGCTACGACGACGAAGCTATTGGTGCGCCCGGACATAGCTAGGCCTTCTTTGCGGCCTTTTTAGTTGCCTTCTTCGTGGCCTTCTTAGTTGTCTTCTTGGTGGCTTTCTTCGTGGCCTTCTTAGTCGTCTTCTTCGTGGATTTCTTAGAAGCCTTCTTCGTGGCCTTCTTGCTGCTCTTCTTGGGGGCAGCATCGGCTTGCTCGGCCAGCACCTTGCGGTGGACCAAGCCTTCTGGCTCGACGCCCAGCATCGACATGAGGGTCACGCCGTCGAGGAAATCCTCCGCATAGGTGGCGACAACGCGGCGCGCGGAGCGGGCGGTCTCCTCCTCTACTGCGTGAGTCTGGTCAGCCGCGGGCTGGGTATCTGTGACCTTTGGTGGCACGGAGTCCTCCTGGGATGAAGTATGAAAGCTTTCAGACCGGCTATTCTACGCTATTGCGACTTCGTTGGGGCGCTCGGGTCATCTTTGCCGGGCACCGTGTAGGTGGGGCGCTGCGCCGGAAATTGCGTGGTAACGGGCCACATGTCCGTGATGGCATCGCCCTGCTGGAAGCGCGCCTGCTGTGCGGGTGTCGGTGGTTTGGGCCCATATTGCGGCGGCGGGGCCGGCAGATTGTGGCGCGGGGCGAAGGGAGACAGGGGCACGCGCGGGATACGGGCGCGCTGCGCCAGGCGGGTGGCGCGCGCGAAGGAGAACGTGCCCAGGCGCTTGAAGGCGGTGTAGGGGCGGAAGTACTGCGGGCGGCGCAGGCGGCGGGCGACTCGCTCGCCGAAGACCACGCCGGCGGCAAGTGCACCGGCGATGGCGAGGGCGCTGGCCAGGTTGGTTAAGCCGGTGATGAGCTGCTCGTTGAGCATGGCGTACATGCCGCGGTACAACGTCAGGCCTGGAAGCATGGGCGTATAGCCCACGATCATGGTGATGAGTGGCGGCATCATGTAGCGACGGGAGAGCAGGCCGCCGGCCAAGCCCACCGCTGCGGCAGAAATGCCCGAGGCAATGACGGCCCCGACGCCCAAGAAGACGACGAGGAAGTAGTAGAACACCATACCGGCGGCGGCCGTGAGACCGGAGATGGTGACCTCGGACCAGGAGGCTCCCAGCGCCAGTGCGAAGGCGGCGGAGCCGATGCCGCCGCACAGTACGAGCAGTGGGATTTGGTGATAGACGGGCGGGGCGAGCGTGGCTAGTGGGGGAAGGCTAAAGCCCAACCACGACGCCACCTGGATACCCAGGCCCACGCCGGCGATGATGGCGCCGGTGGACATGAGAGCCTCAAAGAACTTCGCGGACGAGGTCACGGGTGCGCGGGTGATGCCGTCCACGAGGCACTGTACGAGCGTTAGTCCCGCCACCAGCACGACGATGCCGGAACCGATGATTTGGGAGGGCAGCATCTGGATGCCAAATCGCGCGAAAACGTTGTAGAGGATGGCCGCGGGAATGACGGCAAGCAGGCCGCCGACAAGGTTCTGATAGAACGGCGGCAGCCGGTAGCCGGCGAGGAACATATTCGTGCCCATGATGAGTGCCGAAATGAGGAAGGTGACAACACCGACGAGAAGGTCACCGCCCAGCATCACGGCGATGAATCCACCCATGGCACCCCACGCGCTGACGATGGTGGTCTTGGAATAGGGGTTCTTCATCGCATCGATGTCATCCAAGATCTTCTCCGCCATTGCCGGTGGCGTAGCACCGGAATGGATGGAACGGATGAGCCTGTCAACGGCGGATAGTTTGGTGAAATCCACGGCGATGCTCGGCGCCACGCGGAAGACGTGGAGGTTGTGCCGATCCGGCCCTGTGCCGATGGCGGTGTGGATAGTGATGGTGTTCATCAGGATCGACACGTGGCAGTAGTGCAGGCCATAGGAGGATGCGACGAGGTGAATCTGTGCCTGCACGTCGGTATTGGCTGAGCCCGCTGCAATCAGGATTTCGCCGACGCGCGCGGCGATCTCCATGACGCCGGTGACCTGGGCCGGATCGGTGAGATCGACTGGGGCGAGCGGGGAGGGCGGCGGTGCGGCCTTAGCGGCGTCAATGGTGGCGACCGGAGCCGACCGGTACAGCAGGCGCTGGCGCAAGGAAGAAAGAACAGACACGGAAAAGAAAGACCTCAACAACACTTCTGGGTTCGGTAAGTCAGCACTTTAGTAACTGCCGCGGATTTATGCACCTGCCAGTGCTTTTCGGGCCCCTGACGGCCGCTTTTTCGCAGTGCAACCACCCTGGCTTTCCGTCCATGGGGTGGGCTCAGGTACGATTCCCCATAGCGGATGAGCCGCGGTGCTGGAGTGGCGCAATCGGTAGCGCAACGGTCTTGTAAACCGTAGGTTGCGAGTTCAAGTCTCGTCTCCAGCTCAAAAGGGCCTTTTTCAAGGCCCTTTCTCTCTTTTAGGGCCTATTCGGCGAGGTGGCCCAAGGCGACGTCGATAAGCGCGCGGCGCCTTTGCGGCGGCAGGGGGCGGTCGGTGAGGTGATCGTGGACCCACAGGCCGTCGGCGATGATCGAGGCCAGCACGACGGATTCATCCTCCGAGACAGGATCGGGGAGCCAGCGCCTGTCGACGTCCCTCCACACCTTCTGGAAGTCCGGATGGGACTGTGAGTGGATGGACATGAGCAATTCAATGAGCGGGTCATTCTTTCCCATGGACTCCAGCGCGGCACGGTAGCGCTGGCGTGGGCTCAGCTGGTCTGCCGTCTTGCCGTCGGAGAGACCGACGAGCTCTTCCTCCCAGCGCTCCGCGCAGAGCTTGTGGCAGTCAATGAGCAGCTCGTGGCGGGTGGGGAAGTGGTAGATGAGCCCAGACTTACTCATACCCGTTGCGGTGGCCAAGGAATCGTAGGTCAGTGCGTGGACGCCATCCTCTTCGATGATGGCGAGCGCCTTTTCGAGCGCCTCGACCTTTTTACTAACGCGTGGCATCGGCACCTCCTGAGGTTGGATTGCTGCGGAAGCACCAGCCGGTGACCGCGGCAAAAATGAGCATGACTACGCCGAGCCCAGCGGCGGTGGCTAGGTAGGCGTCGTTATACGCGGCGCCGGCGGCCTCCGCGAGTGCGGGGTTGTGGAGTGCTTCCATGCCTAAGTCCTGGATGTCCTCGGGGAGCCCGCTCTTGTAGAGCATCGGCAGCACTGATCCAGTGACCGCAATGGACAGCAGCGTACCGAATTCATAAGACACTTCCTCCACGCCCGCGGCCATGCCGGAGCGTGACGCAGGAGCGGCACCGATGATGGCAGTGGAGGACACCGACATCACGAACCCCGCGCCGAGGCCAGTGATGAACAGACCAGCCAGGTATGCGGGGAAGACCTCGTGCGTGCCGCCCCACACCACGCCGCCGATGCCCGCTGCCATGGCGAGGAAGCCGCCGGCGATGATGGGCAAGAAACCCCAGCGGTGCAGGTTAGCTCCGCCCAGCGCGGACATCGGCAGCGCCGCAATCGCGATGACGGAAATGATGAGCCCAGCGTGCAGCGGGGAGTAGAGGTCCACCAACTGCAGCTTCTGCGTGGTGGTCATTTCCAGCCCTGCCATGCCAAACATGGCGCCGGCTGCGGCCAACACGCCGCCGCTGAAGATGGGCGAGCGGAAGATATCGAAGGTGAGGAGTGGTTCCTCCAGCTTGTGCTGGCGGCGAGTGAAGAGGATGGCACCGATGAGGCAGGCGGCCAACGCGCCGCCAATAAGCATGGCGTTGAGGTGGGAGCTGGCGACAGACTTGATGACGAGCACCAGCGAAGCCAGCGTGATGAGCGCGTAAAGGGAAGACAAGAAATCCCACTGCTTCGCCGGGTTCGCCACATTAGGCGGGGCGAGGAAGGCAGTGAGGATGAGGGCGATGATCACGATGGGTACGTTGACCAAAAAGACCGATCCCCACCAGAAGTGCTCGAGTAGGAAGCCGCCCACCGTGGGGCCCGCCGCCGCGCCCACGACGGCGATGGAGCCCCAAATGCCGATGGCGGTGTTGCGCTCAATCTCATCCTCAAAGGTCAGGCGAATCAGCGCCAGGGTAGCGGGCATCATGATGGACGCACCGAGACCTAGGAAGGCGCGAGCGGCGACGAGCTCCCACGCGCCGGGGGCGAGTGCGGCGGCCAGCGAAGCGATGCCGAAGACCCACAGGCCGATGACGAACATGCGGCGGTGGCCGATTTTATCGCCCAACGTGCCGGTGCCTAGGAGGAGGCCAGCGAGCATGAGCGCGTAGGCGTTGATGATCCACAGCTGTTGCAGCGAGGTGGCGTGGAGCTGCTCGGAGAGCTCCGGCAGGGCAGTGTAAAGGATCGAGTTGTCCAAGCCGATCATGAGCAGACCCAAGGAGATGACACTAAAAAAGATCCACCGTCGGGTCGCTGAGGTGCTTAAGGCCTCTGCGGAGGCTTTCGTGTGAACGTCTGTCATGCTGCGAAACTATAGCGAACGGTCGTTGCAGTTTCAAAGGCTTGAATGTCGACTTGTTGTTAAAGTCACAAAGTGCGCGTGACGTGAGAAGGCAGCTTTATGGTGGCGAAACACCACCGGGAGGGAGAACACTGGGGTCCGTTAGCGATAAAAGTTAGAGAGGTACAACATGGCACGCAATTACGCCACGCAACTCGTAGAAACCTTGGAAGCCCAGGGAGTTAAGCGCATCTATGGGCTTGTCGGTGATTCCCTCAACCCCATCGTGGACGCGGTGCGGCAGTCCTCCATCGAGTGGGTCCACGTCCGCAACGAAGAGGCCGCGGCATTCGCCGCTGAGGCGGATTCCCTCACCACCGGCAACCTCGCCGTGTGCGCCGCCTCCTGCGGCCCGGGAAATACGCACCTTATTCAGGGGCTTTACGACGCCCACCGCAACGGCGCCAAGGTCCTTGCCCTAGCCAGCCACATTCCTTCCCGCCAGATCGGCTCGAAGTTCTTCCAGGAAACCCACCCGGAGGCCATCTTCCAGGAGTGCTCCGGCTACTGCGAGATGGTTAATTCTGCTGAGCAGGGAGGCGTGGTCCTGCACCACGCCATTCAGAGCACCATGGCCGGCAAGGGTGTGTCCGTCCTTGTTATCCCGGGCGATGTCTCCACTCAAGAGGCGGACGAGGACACTTTCACCTCCTCCGTTATTTCCTCCGGCCGCCCGGTTGTCTACCCGGACCCGGCAGAGGCCGCCGCACTGACCCAGGCCATCAACGAGGCCAAGACCGTCGCCCTCTTCGTCGGTGCTGGCGTCAAGGATGCGCGCGAGCAGGTTCTTGCGTTGGCCGAGAAGATCAAGGCTCCTATCGGCCACGCCCTGGGTGGCAAGATGTACATCCAGTACGACAACCCCTTCGACGTCGGCATGTCCGGCCTGCTCGGCTACGGCGCGGCACACGAGGCCACCCACGAGGCAGACCTGCTCATCCTGCTGGGCACGGACTTCCCCTATAACGACTTCCTGCCGGATGCCAACGTGGCCCAGGTCGACATCGATGGCTCCCACATTGGCCGCCGCACCCGCATCAAGTACCCGGTGACGGGCGATGTAGCCGCCACCATCGAGAACATCCTGCCGCACGTCGATGAAAAGAAGGACCGCTCCTTCCTCGACAAGATGCTCAAGAAGCACTACGACAAGCTGCATCACGTCGTTGAGGCCTACACCTCCGGCGTCGAGAAGCACACGCCGATCCACCCGGAGTACATCGCCGACCTCATTGACCAGCAGGCCGATGAAGACGCCATCTTCACCGTCGATACCGGCATGTGCAACGTGTGGGGCGCGCGCTACATCACTGCGAACGGCAAGCGCGAGCAGATCGGTTCCTTCCGCCACGGCACCATGGCCAACGCCCTGCCGATGGCCATCGGTGCGCAGGCAGCGCACCCGGACCGCCAGGTCATCACCTTCTCCGGCGACGGCGGGCTGTCCATGCTCATGGGAGAGCTGCTCACGGTGAAGCTGCACAACCTGCCGGTGAAGATGTTCGTGTTCAACAACTCTTCCCTCGGCATGGTCAAGCTGGAGATGCTGGTCCAGGGTCTGCCGGAGCATGAGACCGACCACGAGCACGTCAACTACGCCAAGATTGCGGAGGGTGCGGGCATCAAGCACTTCCGCATCGAGGATCCGAAGGACGCGCCGCGCCTCATCAAGGAGGCTTTGGCCTACGATGGGCCTGCGCTTATCGACGTCGTCACGGACCCCAATGCCCTCTCCCTGCCGCCGACGCTGACCTTTGAGCAGCTGCTCGGCTTCTCCAAGGCGGCAACCCGCACCGTCTTCGGTGGTGGCGTGGGCCAGATGCTCTCCATGGCGAAGTCCAACCTGCGCAATATTCCGCGCCCGCAGGACTTTTAATGTGTCGGCGTTAAGCGCCGCACATTAAAAGGGGCCCACACCCTGCGGCTCCACCCCGCGAAAGCGTTATGCTTTCGCGGGGTCTTTGACTGGGATGAGGACCAGCGCGCCAACGAGCAAGACTAGCCCGATGGCGAGCACGCCTCCCCGATCTCCCTGCCCGAGCAGGGAAACGAAGACACCGAAGAGGAAGGGCGTCAACCACGCCACGGCCCGCCCGGTCGTGGCGTAGAGGCCAAACATCTCGCCTTCGCGCCCCGGCGGGGCGACGCGCGCCAAGAAACCGCGGGCGGAAGCCTGGGCCGGTCCGACGCAGAGACACAGGATGAGCCCGCAGATCCAGAAGGCCGTCGGTCCCTGCGCCACGAACATGATGCCGGCCATGAGCGTCAAGATAGCCAGGCAGGTGAGGATGATGGCTTTGGGCCCCACGTGGTCGTCGATAAGCCCGCCCGCCACCGCGCCCAGCGCGGCCGCAACGTTGGCGGCAACACCGAAGATGAGGACGTCGCCAGGCGAAAGCCCATAGACGGATACGCCCAGCACGGCGCCGAAGCTAAACACCGCGGACAGGCCATCGCGGAAGATGGCAGAAGCGAAGAGGAAGGCAAAGGCGTTGCGGTCCTCCCGCCACAGCGTGTGCACCGTGCGCCATAGCTCCCGGTAAGAGGCCGCGAGGCCGCCCGTTCTTTCACCCGACGGTGCAATCTCCGGCACGCGCAGCAACACGGGGATGGCAGACAGCCCAAACCACGCCGCCGAAAGCAGTGCCACGAGCCGAATATTCCAGCCACCCTCCGTGGACAGCCCCAGCCCGCCGCCCTCGCCGGAGACGAAGCCGAAGTAGCAGATGAGCAGCAGCACGATGCCGCCGAAGTAGCCCGCCGACCAGCCCAAGCCGGAGACCCGGCCCACCTTGTCCTCGGTGGCCACCTGGTTGAGTTGGGCAAAGTAGTTGGCCTCCGCGAATTGGATGGTCACCGAACCTACCGCTAGGCCGATGAGGCCGAGCCAGAAATACACTGGCGCGTCGTTGCGGATGAAGAACAGGCTGGCCATGACCAGGAAGGTCAGCAGCGACCAGAAACCCAGCGCGCGCCGCCGCGTGCCCAACCGGTCCGAGCGCTGCCCCATCACGGGGGTCACCGCAAAGATCACCAGGCCCGCCACCGTCATGGACCACGACAGCCACTGCGCCGGGGTGAACTGCGAGTCAATCTGCTGTCCCACCGAATCGGTGAGATAGACCGAGAAAATAAACGTCACGAGCACCGCGTTGAAGGCAGCCGAACCCCAATCCCACAGGGCCCAAGCAGCCACGGTGAGGCGGTCAGTGCGCTTCGAGGCTTGCGTCATGCTTCATTATCGTAGGCAAAAACACCTGCCGAGTGGATGGAGTTGCACTTAACGCGACGTGAACTTTTAGGCTCAACGACATGCGTAACGACTACAGCATCGGCGATGTGGCCGGCATTTTGAAAGTCACTACCCGCACCCTGCGGCACTGGGATGACATCGGCCTGCTTAGCCCCCAGTGGCGCACCGGGGGCGATCACCGCCTCTACACCGAAGATGACGTGCAACGCGGGATGGACATCCTGATTTATCGCAGCGTCGGGATTGAGCTGAAAGACATTGCAGTGCTTCTCGACGCCCCCTCGTCCGCCACCCTGCCCCGCCTCCGCGCCCAACACGAGGCCCTGCAGAAGCGGCGAGCCGACGTCGACGCCATGTTGTACGCAGTGGAAAGACTAATTGAGGAGACTGAAATGGATAAGAACCTAAGCCCTAGCCAAAAAGTGCGGAACCTGGGTGACGCATGGCCCCAACTGCAGGAAGAAGCCCACGAGAAGTGGGGAGACAGCAAAGAATGGGCGGCCAGTGCGGCCGTCGCAGATTCGATGGGAAAGAAGGACTGGGAGGGATTCTCCGTGGACCATGAGAACTTTGCGGCCGAGCTAGAGGAAGCCGCGGACGCAGGACTTGAACCGGGCGGCGAGGAGGCGAAGGTAATCGTCGACAAGCACCGCGCCCTCATCGCCCAGTGGTACCCGGTGTCGAGGTCCAAGCAGGTGATCCTGGCGCGCATGTACTGCGAGGATCCGCGCTTTGATGAGGCCTACCGCGGTAACGCCGACTATTTACGCCAGCTGATTGAGGCGCAAGCCCAGGCGGAAGGGGTGGATCTGGACAATCTCGCCTGGGACTAGTCGGTTCACAGCGCACGTACAGACTCCGCTCAGTACCCTTGGAAGCCAGAGTGCAATACTTCTCACCTTGAATGAGATATCCCTGGCGCCACCAGGCGTTAAGAGAAGCGGAGAAAGGACCAAAGCGGGACCATGGATGATTCGAAGGACGTCAAGGTACTTGTCGTCGATGACGAGCCCAATATCGTTGAGTTGCTCACCGTCTCCTTAAAGTTTCAAGGTTTCGACGTACACAGCGCCAACTCCGGCAACGAGGCCCTGCGCATCGCGCGTGAGATCAATCCAGACGCTTACATCATGGACGTCATGATGCCGGGCATGGACGGCTTTGAGCTGCTGGGCAAGCTACGCGCAGAGGGCCTCGACGGCCCCGTGCTCTACCTGACCGCCAAGGACAGCGTGGACCAGCGCATCCACGGCCTGACCATTGGCGCGGATGATTACGTCACCAAGCCCTTCAGCCTGGAAGAGGTCATCACCCGCCTGCGCGTGATTCTGCGCCGCGGTAACGCGGTGGATGACCAGGACGGCGACGCCACCATGACCTATGCCGACCTCACCCTCAACGATGACACCCACGAGGTCACCAAGGCGGGGGAGATCGTGGAGCTTTCGCCCACCGAGTTCAACCTGCTGCGCTACCTCATGCAGAACCGCGAGGTGGTGCTGTCCAAGTCCAAGATTCTGGATAATGTCTGGCACTACGACTTTGGTGGTGACGGCAACGTGGTTGAGTCTTATATCTCCTACCTACGCCGCAAAATTGATACCGGCGATACCCCGCTTATTCACACCGTCCGCGGTGTCGGTTACGTGCTGCGCATGCCGCGCTCGTAGGCTCATCCACTATGAGCGAACCCACCGCGAATATTCAGGCCCCACAATCCGGGGTGACGCTGGTGCGGGATAAAGCCCCGCGCCGGCGTATGCAGCGCCCCAAAGCGTTGCCCCTGCGCACGTGGCTACTCGTCCTCATGGTGCTGGTATCGGGGCTTGGCCTGGCCATGTCCTCCCTGGCGGTGTCGTCGATCATGCGCAACGTGCTCTACACCCGAGTGGACACCGAGCTTAACGACGCCCACAGCTCCTGGGCCAGCAACCTCGACGAGTCCTTTTATATGCCGCAGGACGGAAGCCGCCGACCCCCGACGGACTATGTGGCGCTGGCGTACTATCCCGATGGCTCCGTGGTGTCTACGCGGCCGATCGCGGCGTTGCCCGATGCACGCAACGTGATCGTCGGCGGGGAACCCACCACCGTGCGCTCGATTCAGGGCGAAACCGAATGGCGGGCCGTGGCCAAACTCCAACGGGATGGTTCCGTGGTGGTCGTCGCCAAAGACATGACGACGGAAAACTCCATCCTGAAAGGGTTGGCGATTGTCCAGGTGATCATCGCGGCCTTGGTCATGCTGATCATCGCGGTGGTGGGCATGTGGCTGATCCACCGGGCGCTGCGGCCGCTGCGCGTGGTCGAGAAAACGGCTTCCCAGATCGCGGCGGGCAACCTGGACAAGCGCGTGCCGGAGTGGCCGTTGCACACTGAAGTGGGGCAGCTTGCCGCAGCGCTCAACGTCATGCTGGGGCAGCTGCAGAATTCCGTCGTCGATGCGCAGGAAAAAGAACAGCAAATGCGCCGCTTCGTCGGCGATGCCTCCCACGAGCTGCGCACGCCGCTGACCAGCCTGCGCGGCTACACGGAGCTGTACCGCTCGGGGGCTACCCAGGACGCGGAGTTTGTCTTCAGCAAGATCGATGCCGAGTCTAAGCGGATGTCGTTGCTCGTGGAGGATCTGCTGGCCCTGACGCGCGCGGAGGGCTCGCGCCTCGACATGCGCGAGGTAGACATGCTGGAACTTGTGCTGTCAGTGGGTTCCTCGGCGCGGGCGGCTTTTGCGGGCCGCACCATCAACGTCAACAACGAGGCCTCCGGGATTCCGATGGTCAACGGAGACCCGGACCGCCTACACCAGGTATTGCTTAACTTGGTGTCCAACGGTATTCGCCACGGCGGCGAGGAGGCGTCGGTGACGCTGACCTTGCGCGACGACGAGGAGCACGTGCTTATCGACGTCGCCGATGACGGCAAGGGCATCTCCCCCGAAGACGCGGCCCATATTTTCGAGCGCTTCTACCGTGCAGACACCTCGCGCACCCGCGATACGGGTGGCTCGGGTTTGGGCTTGGCCATCGTGAAATCACTCGTCGAGCAGCACGGCGGTTCAATCTCCGTGGATTCGGAGCTGGGCAGCGGAGCGGTCTTCACTATCTGCCTGCCCAAGGCGGCAGCTAGTGCCTAGCTGCCGAAAGGTAGCAGTCAGCTCTTAGCTGTCGCGGCGGCCATCCTCGTCCGTGCCGAGGTGCTGGCGGATACGCGCGGCGGCCTCGTCCATGGCGGCGGGGTCGGTGGCGTCGGCAGCGAAGGCCTTGGCGAAGTCGTAGTCTTCCATCTTCTCGGTGGGGAAGAGGTGGATGTGGGTATGGGGAACGTCGAAACCAGCGATGATGTAGCCCGTACGCGGGGTGTCGAAGGCCGTCTTGATGGCGCCACCGATCTCCAGGGCGATCTCGTTGAGGTGTGCCCAGGTTTCTGAATCGAGGTCAGTCCACTTATCGACCTCCTCGACCGGCACCACCAAGGTGTGGCCATAACGCAGCGGCTCGATGGACAAAAACGCCACGCACTTCTCGTCGCGGTACACAAAGCGAGCAGGCAGCTCGCCCTCGATGATCTTTGTAAATACGGAAGACATGGCCCCTAGGCTACCGCCAGTTAAGATAGACGGCATGCGCATTCTCGTTATTGGCTCGGGCGGCCGCGAACACGCCCTGCTCACCGGCCTGAAAGCTGACCCTTCTGTTACCGATCTGCACATTGCCCCCGGTTCCCCGGCGCATAAGATGCAGGCCACCGTCCACCCGGAGTATTCCCAGGTGGACGATCCTGCACGTATGACGGAGCTGGCAGTGGACATCGCAGCGGACCTCGTCGTCATTGGACCGGAGGTGCCGCTGGTGAAAGGCGTGGCGGATGCACTGCGCGAGCGCGGCATTGCGGTCTTCGGGCCGTCGGCAAGCGCGGCACAGATCGAAGGTTCCAAGGCCTTTGCTAAGGACGTGATGGCGGCAGCCGGCGTGCGCACCGCCCGCGCGGAGCAGCTCGCCCCCGGCACCAGCGATGAGGACATCGAGGCCGCCCTCGATCGTTTCGGCCCGCACTTCGTGGTTAAGGACGACGGCTTGGCCGGCGGCAAGGGCGTCGTGGTGACCGAGTCCCGCGACGCGGCCCGCGCGCACGTTGATGCGGTCCACGCCGTGGGTAACCCAGTGCTGCTCGAGTCCTTCCTCGACGGCCCGGAGGTCTCCCTGTTCTGCTTGGTGGACGGCGAGACCGTCGTCCCGCTGCTCCCAGCGCAGGACCACAAGCGCGCCTACGACAACGATGAGGGCCCCAACACCGGCGGCATGGGCGCCTACACCCCGCTGCCGTGGCTGCCTGCCGACGGCGTCCAGCGCATCGTCGACGAAGTCTGCGTCCCCGTGGCTAAGGAAATGGTCAAGCGCGGCACCCCGTACTCTGGCTTGCTGTACGCCGGCCTGGCGTGGGGCAAGGAAGGCCCAGCCGTGGTGGAATTCAATGCCCGCTTCGGTGACCCGGAAACGCAGGCGGTGCTCGCTTTGCTGAAGTCTCCACTCGGAGAGGTCCTGAATGCCACCGCTACCGGACAGCTAGCGGAGCTGGCGCCGCTGGAGTGGGAAGACGGCTATGCCGTCACCGTGGTGCTGGCCGCCGAGGGCTACCCGGCTTCGCCGCGCAAGGGCGATCCGATTGCCTCGCCGGATCTTGATGATCCCACCCGGGTTCTGCACGCCGGTACCACCACGGGGGAGGGCGGCTACGTCTCCAACGGTGGTCGCGTCCTCAACGTTCTCGGCCGTGGTGCCACCCTCGCTGATGCCCGCGCGGCCGCCTACGAGGTTCTCGGCGGCATCGAGCTGGAGGGCAGCTTCTTCCGCACGGACATTGCACTGCCGGCGGAGAAGGGTCAGATTAGCATCTAATCCCCTGATAATGCCTCCTTTGGGGTGCGGCGTGGAATAATGAGCGACGTGGCTGAAAAGAAGAACATTTCCAACGTCCTGTCCGCTCGATACGCCTCCCCAGAGATGGCTGAAATCTGGTCTCCGGAACACAAGATCATCCTGGAGCGCCAGCTGTGGATCGCGGTGATGAAGGCGCAGAAGGATCTTGGCGTCGACATCCCTGCCTCGGCTATCGCCGCTTACGAGGCGCAGGTTGAGAACGTCAACCTCGCCTCCATCGCGGAGCGTGAGCGCGTTACGCGCCACGACGTCAAGGCGCGCATCGAGGAGTTCAACGCCCTAGCCGGCTGCGAGCACATCCACAAGGGCATGACCTCGCGTGACCTGACGGAGAACGTGGAGCAGCTGCAGATTCTGCGTTCTTTGGAGCTAACCCGCGATAAGGCCATCGCGGTGGTCTCGCGCATTGGTGAGCGCGCGGCGCAGTATCAGACGCTGGTCATGGCGGGTCGTTCCCACAACGTCGCTGCCCAGGCCACGACCCTGGGCAAGCGTTTCGCCTCCGCTGCCGACGAGCTGTTGCTCGGCATCGAGCGCGTGGAATCGCTGCTGAGCCGCTATCCGCTGCGCGGCATCAAGGGCCCGATGGGCACCTCGCAGGACATGCTCGACCTTATGGGCGGATCCGAAGACAAGCTCGCCGCGTTGGAGACCCGCATTGCGGATCACCTGGGATTCTCCCGAGTCTTCAACTCGGTGGGCCAGGTCTACCCGCGCTCCCTCGACTTTGATGCTGTGTCCGCGCTGGTGGAGCTCGGTGCTGGGCCTTCCTCGCTGGCAACGACCATTCGCCTCATGGCCGGCAACGAAACCGTGACTGAAGGCTTCAAGGAGGGCCAGGTTGGTTCCTCCGCGATGCCGCACAAGATGAATGCCCGCTCTTGCGAGCGCGTCGGTGGCTTCCAGGTCATCCTGCGCGGCTACCTGACGATGGTGGCGGACCTGTCCGGCCAGCAGTGGAACGAGGGTGACGTGTTCTGTTCGGTGGTGCGCCGCGTGGCGCTGCCCGACGCCTTCTTCGCTATCGACGGCATGTTTGAAACCTTCCTCACGGTGCTCGACGAGTTCGGAGCTTTCCCGGCCATGATTGACCGCGAGCTGGAGCGCTACCTGCCGTTCCTCGCCACCACCCGCATCCTCATGGCGGCGGTGCGCGCGGGCGTGGGCCGTGAGACTGCGCACGAGGTCATCAAGGAAAATGCCGTCGCCGTGGCGCTCAACATGCGTGAGAATGGTGGGGAGCAGGACCTCATTGAGCGCCTGGCTGCCGACGAGCGCCTGCCGCTCGATGCCGCCGCTCTCGAGGCCGCGCTGTCGGACAAGCACGCCTTCATCGGCGCCGCCGAATCGCAGGTGAGCCAGATTCTGGGCCGCATCAAGGCGATTGTTGACCAGCATCCGAAGGCCGCGGCCTACACCCCGGGCGAGATCCTCTAGCCCACGCTGCCAGGGGCATCCAGTGATCTGGGGCGACCGGGCGTGGTACGTTTTCGCAGACAATCCCTCTCAAACGCGAGTTTTCGGGGCGCTATTTACGAAAACGTACCTCGCTGGCCCGATCCATGTACGTTTCGATCAAATAAGGTTGCCCAGATCGAATTTTCTGGCCCTTATTTGATCGAAACGACCATCTAGTCACGTTCTGCTTTATCCAGCGCTTTGTCTGCGCCCTTCGTTGCGGACTCGATGGCGCTGCGGGTTGTACCCCAGGCTTGCCGGGCGCGGTTGGCTACGGTTTCGCGGGCTTCTAAGGTGCGTTGCTGCGCAACACCAGCGGCTTCGCGGGCCATGTTGGTGCCGGAGGCTTTCAGCTCGCGGGCCATGTTGGTGCCGGAGGCTTTCAGCTCGCGGAAGGCATCGATGCGCCGGACGGGCTCTAAGCCCTCGGTTCCTTCGACGGCAAGGTTGGCAGCGTCGGCGAAGTCACGCAGTTGGGCAAAGAAGTGGTTGACCTCCGCTACGGCGCGGGGAGAGTTCCAGTCGATGGCTTTGCGCAGCGTCGAGAAGCTGCCCAGCTCGTGGGCAATGTGGGCGATGCTGGTGAGGTCTTCCAGCAAACGAGCGGCGCGCCTCTGCCGCGCCCGAGCAACGGCCGCGGCGTAGTCTTTGGCCACCTCGCCCTCCACGGCATTGGCGCGGCTGAGCTGAAGCACATACATCTGGTTCTGCAGCTGCACGGTTCGGGCAAGCTCGTAGAACCACGAGCCTGCGTCGTCGTTAGTCTTCTGGAAGGTCGCGCGCACCTTCCCGGGCGAAGTCTTTGACCTCGCCATCGTCTCCGCCACGGCCCGCAGGTGTCGCAGTACCTGGCCTTGCAGCTTAGCCAGATCCGCAGTGAGGTGGGCGATGGTTGCCCACTGCGTATCGGTCACCTCAGCGGTGTCCTCGAGGACGAGGGCGGCCTCCGTCAGCATCTCCGCGACGCCATCAATCTCACCAGCCAGCGAATCCTTCTGGAAGCGCAGCACCTCATCGAGCTTGGCGTCGATATGCTCCAGGTAAGCCTGCATCTGCTCCATCTGCTTCTCGACGCCCGCCTGCTGCATCATCGACGCCAGCACCATCGGAGCCGCCGGCGTGAGCAGGCCGGCCTTCTCAAACTGCAGGTGCTTCAGCAGGCTTCCACCGTTGTGCGAAGCAACGCCGCGGCCAACATCCTTGGTGCGGATTACACCGGCGCGGATATCCCCCGGCTTGATGCCCAGGCGCTTGAGGTACGCAGCGGACTCAGCATCGAGCTTGAGCCACCGTCCAGATTCCTTCTGGTAGTCCTCGATACCTGTGAGCACCTGGCTCGCACGGCGGAGGATCTGGGGAGTGACGGGAGAGAGCTCTGCCTGGTCGGAAAGCCGTTTCAGCTCGGATTCGGGGCCGATAACAAGTGCGCCTTCCTCACCGGTAATGACGGTTAGCTCGGCGTCGCTCTCAGCCATTAGGCCATCCCGGGGAGGCGCAGAACCGGCAGCTCAAAGCCGCCGAAGGAGGCGCCGTTGGAGGCGAGGTAGCCGCCGATCACCAGCACGGTGAGCACCGTCATGACGCCGAGGACCGCCGCTCCCGTGGACGAGGTTTGCTGCTGTGTCGTCTGCCCCGGGATGGGCAGCTCGGGCACCGGCTGGATGCCCTCCTGAGCGCCGCGCCCGCGCAGCTCCTCTACACACTCCGCGAAGGACTGCGATTGGGCGGCGTTGAAGGCGTCGACGGCTTCCTTTTCCTGCGCCTGGTTCTCCGCCAAGGCGGCGCGCAGCGTGGAGCTGAAGTCGCTGCCCGTCGACAGCAGGGGAGCCGGGCCCTTCTCGGCCCGGGCCGCCGCTGCATTGATGGAGTACTCGGCGTCCTCCGGTAGCAACACCGACTCGTCTGCGACGAGCTCTTCCGGCGCAGACGCACCGACCATGATGATGAGCATATCCGCGCCCGTGTAGCCGACCTTGCTCAGCGCGGCCACCGTCGCTGCATAACCCGGTGCCTTGCTGATGTCGCGCGAGGTGTACGCGGAGAAATCAAGCTTCGGGAACTGCGCTTGAATCTGCTCCGAGGTCGCCTTGATCGTGGCAATGTACCCGGCCCGAACGTCGCGGGCCAGCGCGCGGTCTGACTCCGACGCCGATATGGAACACAGCCACTGGCCGTGGGCAGATTCGCGCGCCGAGACATCGGCGGCCTGCGCCGCCGGCACACTGAGGGCGCCGCATACTAGCGCGGCGGTGGTCAAAAGAGAGGTCACGCGAGAGCGCACGGGCTTAACTCCTCAAGCTTGGGACGTATCTTGAAGCAGTCTAGACGGGTCTAGGATGTATGTCATGCGTCCAGAACTTTCTTCCTATACCCACATCGCCTCCGGCAAGGTGCGCGATATCTACGAAATCGACGACAACACCCTGCTCATGGTGGTCTCCGACCGCATTTCCGCCTATGACCACGCCCTTGAGCCCGCCATTCCGGACAAGGGCCGCGTGCTCACAGCGACCTCGAAGTTCTTCTTCGACGTCATTGATTTCCCTAACCACCTCGCCGGCCCGCTCGACGATGAGCGTATTCCCGAAGAGGTACTCGGCCGCGCCATGGTGGTGCAGAAGCTCGACATGCTGCCCTTCGAGTGCGTCGCCCGCGGCTATCTCACCGGCTCCGGCCTGAAGGAATACCAGGCATCCGGCAGCGTGTGCGGCGTCGAGCTGCCCGAGGGGCTGACCGAAGCTTCCCGCCTGCCCGAGCCCATCTTCACCCCGGCCACCAAGGCCGAGCAGGGCGACCACGATGAGAACGTCTCCTTCGACGTTGTCGTGGACAAGCTCGGCCGCGAGCGCGCCGAGGAGCTGCGCGAGGCCACCCTGCGCATCTACGCCGAAGCCGCCGCGTTGGCGGAGGAGAAGGGCATTATTTTGGCGGATACGAAGTTCGAGTTTGGCGTCGATAAGCACGGCACCTTGGTCTTGGCCGATGAGGTCCTCACCCCGGACTCCTCGCGCTACTGGCCGGCCGATACGTATGAGGAAGGCAAGGTCCAGCCTTCCTTTGATAAGCAGTACGTACGCGATTGGCTCACCAACTCCGGCTGGGACAAGGAGTCCACGCCGCCGCGCCTGCCAGACGACGTTGTCCAGGCCACCCGCGCGCGTTATGTTGAGGCCTTTGAACGCCTGTCCGGAACCACTTTTTAAGGAGGCTGAATGAACGCCCCGATTGCTGCTAAGCGCCCGGTGACGCGTGAGTTTCATGGCCGCAGCTTCGTTGATAACTACGAGTGGCTGCGCGCGAAGGAGGCGCCGGAAACCCGCGAGTACCTAGAGGCCGAAAACGCCTACACCAAGGAGCGCACCGCACATCTGGACACCCTGACGGAGAACATCTTTTCCGAGGTCAAGTCCCGCATCAAGCAGACGGACATGTCCGTGCCCCAGCGCCGCGGCAAGTACTGGTACTACGGCCGCACCGAGGAGGGCAAGGAGTACGGTTACAGCTGCCGCATTCCGGTGTCGGAAGGTTCCGATCCGTGGACCCCGCCGACCATCCCGGAGGAAGGCGCTCCCGACGGGGAGCAGGTGCTTCTCGACGTCAACGCGCTCGCCGAAGGCCACGACTTCTTCGCCCTGGGCGCGTCCTCGGTGAGCGATTCCGGCGACTTGCTTGCCTATTCGGTCGACGTGGCCGGCGATGAGCGCTTTGAGCTTTTCATCAAGGACTTGCGCACGGGCGAGCTGTTGGAGGACCGCCTGGAAGGCATCTTCTACGGTGCGACATGGGTTGGGGAGGAATTCATCTTCTACACCACCGTGGATGACGCATGGCGGCCGGACACCGTGTGGCGCCACCGCGTGGGCACCCCGCAGTCGGAGGACGTCGTGGTCATGCGCGAGGAGGATTCGCGCTTCGGCATTGGCGTGGGCACGACTCGCAGCGAGAAGTACATCATGATTGTCTCCGGTTCGAAGACGACGAATGAGGCGTGGGTACTTGAGCAGTCCACCCCAGAGGGTGAGTTCCGCTGCCTGTGGGAGCGCGAGACCGGCGTGGACTACGACGTCGACCATGCCGTGGTGGGCGGCACTGACTATTGGGTCGTCACCCACAACGCCACGGGTCCCAACTTTGCCTTGGGGTATTGCGCGGTTGCTGATGAGCTGCCTTCTTTGCGTGACCTGACCGTGCTCATGCCGCATGATGACACCGTGCGCATCGAGGGCGTGGATTGTTACCGCGACCAGATCGTCGTGGGCTATCGCCGCGGCGGCATCGGTCGTGCGGCGGTGATGGACGTGCGGGAGGGGTGGACGTCGTTAAGCGAGCTCCACTTCAACGAGGAGCTCTACACCGTTGGCGTGGCCGGCAACCCGGAGTGGGATGCGCCGGTGCTGCGCGTGAGCTATACCTCCTTCATTCAGCCCGCACAGCTCTTTGATTACCGCGTGGCCACCGGCGAGTACACGCTGCTCAAGGAGCAGGAAGTTCCGGGCGGCTACGACAAGGACGAGTACGTGGCCTACCGCGTGTGGTCTAAGGCTCCGGACGGGACGGAGGTGCCGGTGTCCATCGTGCACCGCGCGGATCTGGACCGCACGCAGCCGAACCCGACGTTGCTGTATGGCTACGGCTCCTATGAGGCGAATATGGACCCGTATTTCTCGGTTTTCCGTCTGTCTCTTATGGACCGCGGCATGATTTTTGCCATGGCGCACGTGCGCGGCGGTGGTGAGATGGGCCGTAACTGGTACGACGACGGCAAGATGCTGGCCAAGAAGAACACGTTCACGGACTTCATCGCGGTGGCTGATGACCTCATCGCGCGCCGGGTGACCACGCCTTCGCAGCTGGTGGCGGAAGGTGGTTCCGCCGGTGGCCTGCTCATGGGCGCGGTGGCGAACATGGCACCGGATAGGTTCAAGGCCATCGAAGCCAACGTGCCCTTCGTGGACCCACTGACCTCGATTCTCATGCCGGAGCTGCCGCTCACGGTGGTGGAGTGGGAAGAATGGGGCGACCCGTACCACGACCCTGAGGTCTACGACTACATGGCCTCCTACGCGCCGTATGAAAACATCGCCCCGCAGAAGTATCCGAATATTCTGGCGCTGACCTCGCTCAATGACACCCGCGTGCTCTACGTGGAGCCGGCGAAGTGGGTAGCCAAGCTTCGCGACGTCGCCACCGGCGGCGAGTTCCTCCTCAAAACCGAGATGGCTGCCGGCCATGGTGGTGTGTCCGGACGCTACGCCAAGTGGCGGCAGTCGGCATTCGAGTACGCGTGGCTGATTAACCAGGCCACGGGAGTTGAGTCTTAGGCTCCGCTTGCGCTGTGTGGCTAATTAACCACACGGAGTCCTAAGCCGCCCATGTGGGGGAGTGCGGCACCCCCCTCGCGCGCGCCGGGGCGGTGGCTGTGCGATAATTTTTCTTATGCATGGCCACCTTCTGGTTTCGATTTCCAGTATCTTCGACGACACCCGAAGGCAGGCCGCTGACCTGCTGGAGAAGTTCGATAAAGCGGATATCCCGGTGTCTCTGCTCGTGGCGCCGCACATCGACGGCAATTGGCATCTAGCTAAGGATGAGTCGACGCGATCGTGGTTGCGCGAACAAGCGGAGGCCGGCCGAGTGCTCATCCTCAACGGCTTTGATCAAGCAGTGCAGGGCCGCCGCGCGGAATTCGCGAACCTGGATGCGCACGAGGCGCGTCTGCGTCTCAAGGGGGCGACGCGGCAGATGGCCAAGATCGGCTTTGCGCCGACTATCTTCGCACCCCCGCGCTGGCGCATGTCGGAGGGAACTTTGGAGGTTCTTCCCGAATTCGACTTCGACATTGCGGCCTCCACCCGCGGCATCCACGACCTGCGCACCGGCGAGCTCCACCAGGCCCGCAACTTGTCATTCGGTGAGGGCTTTGGTTCGGCCAAGTGGTGGCGCCGCAACATCATTCGCGCCGCAGAGCGTTCCGCGCAGCGCGGCAACACCGTGCGTCTGTCGATTTCCGGTCGCAACCTCGATGACCAGAAGGTGATTGCGGACTTCCGCAAAGCAGCCGAGCGCGCTGCCGAAGCGGGCGCTAGGCCCGCTGACTATTCCGTCTTTGCACCGCGCTAGCCGTGCCCGCCCGAATCCCCACGGCCCGTCAAGGCAGCCGCTTATCTCCAGTGTCCGCTGACCTGTATAGCTAGGGAGGCGAGCCTCCCAGGATCGCCGATGTGCCGGCCAACCACCATCGGGTTGGCGGGCTTCGCTCTTTAAGGGCTTAAGGAGCCTGCCGTGGCTGCCCCTGTTGTATCCGGCGGTGAGGGAAGCGTGGTTAAGGATCGCCGATATCCCCGCCAACCATCTTTCGATTGACGGGTGCTTGGTGTTGTTGCAGGATACCGGCGCTTTTTGTGTTTCGTGGCTGGGTGTTAGCTGCTGTCGGGTGGTTCCTCTGGTGGTTGTCCTGCTTGTTCGGCGTTGAGTCTGGCGACTGCTTCTTGGTATTCCGGCATCGCGGTTATCGGGGTACCCCACGGTGGGATGAAGCTGACTCCGGTGTTGAGGCGGTACATGTAGCCGCGCCCGGTGGGTTTTAAAGGGTCATCGTCGTTGATGCCGTTGTGGTAGGCGCACAAAAACGTCAGGTTCTTGATGTTGGTGTAGCCGCCTGCCTGCCAAGGGATGAGGTGATGGATTTGGCAGTAATCAGCTGGTTTATTACACCCAGGTCTTGAACAGGTGTGGAATTCGGCGTGCAGGGTAAGGCGTTGGTTGAAGTTTGCCCCGCGCTCGAGCCGCCAGGTGTTAATGGGTCCTTCAATAGGATGCACGATGGTGGCGTAGCCTATTTCGGCAAACTTGTGGGTGAGGAATTCTGTCCCTGTCATGCGCCCGCCGTTGGTGAGGTTGAGTTCGATCTCGTCCCCGTCACCGTTGATGATCTGGTCCAACTCATTCAGGGTGACGATGACTTGGGTGCGCACCGCGGGTTTGGAACCGCTTGTTTCTTGGTTGAAGAAGACGTCGTTGGCGGCTTGAAGCAGGTCGGTGTTGGTGGATTCTAGGACTGCGCGCATGTTGGCAATCGTGGTGGCATCGTCAGTTATCGAGAGGGTGTTGGGCCCTTCGGATCTGTAGGTGATGCGCACGCCTGGTTTGGCGGTTCTTTTACGTGTGAGTTCTTTAAGCCGCGCGGTGGCGACCTGGCGGATGCGGTGTGCAGGGGTGGCGGTAAGTCTGACTCTCAGGTTCCAGGCATCCAAGGTCTTCTTGACCTTCGAAACATAGGTTTCGATGAGTGTGAGGGTGCTCAGGCTGTGGCGTTGTTTGAGTGCGGACGCGCGGGCTTTGCGTTGTTTGCCGGTAAAGCGGGTGGGGCCAAAGTACACCTGGTGCAGACCGGCAAGCTCGGCAGCATCGGCTGGGTCGGCGCCGAGCGTGCGGAGCTCGTCGGGTGTGCTAGGTATATGCTCCACCAGCGCAATCCCCGAGTTGCGAAGGCGGAGGTAGGTTTCGATATCCCCCATGGGCACGAAGATTAAACCAGCACTCCCGACCCCGCAACCGGAGGAACAAAATTCCTACTTAGAAGGGGTGCGTCACGGGTAGTGGAGAGATTATGGATCACAGGCGGGGTTAACGCCGACTAAGGGCAGGGAAAGGAATTGGTTGGGGGAACGGCGGCTGTGGGTAGGGGAGGAACTGGCATAAGAAAAGCCCCTCAGATGAGGGGCTTAACGAGGCCGAACAGTATCGCTCAGTAGGGAGTTTTACTCAGACTCGGTTGGGGCACAGGCTGCGGCGATGATGCCGAGGGCAGCGAGCAAGCCGATGCCACCAGCAGCGTACTGAGCCTCGCGGGGGATGCCACGCGTGATGTTATGAGTCAGCGACTCGATCTGCTTCCGTACTGGCTCAAGGCCCGGGATGTTGAACAGTGCGCTGGCATTTCCGAGGAAGGCCAGCGGGATGGCGAGGGTGGCGGGGATGGCGAGGCCGAGGACCGTCGGCAAGCAGCGCTCGCTGACAGAAGAACCAGCCGGGGCTACCGGCTTATCGCCGGTCTTGACGGTCTCGGTGGTGCCGTCGGTGTAGTTGATGACGAGGTTGCCGTCGGCGTCGGTGGTCACGGACTTAATGCCGCGGCCGTCCTTGCCATCTTTTCCGTTCTGACCGTCGGTGCCGTCGCGCCCCGGTGCACCATCGAAGCCGTCGCGACCCGGTGCGCCCTGGTCGCCCTTCGAGCCGGCGAGGGTACCGAGGATTTCGGAGGTGCCGTCGGTGTAGGTAACGACGACTTCGCCCTTGTCGTTGGTGGTCACGGACTTAATACCGCGGCCGTCCTGGCCGTCGGCGCCGTCTTGGCCGTCCTTGCCATCGGCGCCCTTGTCACCTTTGTCGCCATCTTTACCGTCGGTGCCGTCATGGCCGTCGGCGCCGAGACCTTGCCGGCGTCTTTAGTGGTGCCGTCGGTGTAGGTGATGATGAGGTGGCCCTTTTCGTTGATGGTGACGGACTTGATGCCGCGAGGCTCGTCGGCCTGATCCGGGTCTTCAGCTGGATCCGGATCCTCAGCAGGGCCGCAGCCGTCGAGCTCGTCTGCGGAACGGGAGACCGTGGCGAGGTTGAAGCCCACCTTGACTGGGTCGTGGTCGGAAGAGCGGTAGGGGTTATCGGCCTCAAAGACATCGCCGCCGGTGTAGTTGCGGCGGGAGTACTCCATGGCGATGGGCTCGTCAGAGTTGATGTTCCACGTTTGGGCTGCCTGAGCGTCGACGTGTTCGTTGGCCAGGATGTGGTCCAGGGAGCCGAGACGCCCGGAGAACTGGTAGGAGGCCACGTTCTGCCAGTCCTTTTGCGCATTGAGCTCTTCCACCGGGATGGTGTAGCCGGCGTTGCGGAAGACGGAGATGGCATCTTCCTTGGAGTAGGCGTTCAAGTCGCCCATGACGAAGGTGGCCTTTTCCTGCCACTGCGGCTGCTTGGCCAGCCCATCGAGGACGGCCTGGGCGTGGGCATTGCGCACGTTTGGGTTGTTGCCCTGGCCGTCGCCAGTATCGGCGTCGCCATTGGCCACCGATCCCTTGGACTTGAAATGGTTGGTCACCACCACGAAGGAATCAGGGCCCTCAGGAGCACACTTGTCAGCAACCGGTTTGAACTCCGCGGCGAGCGGGGTGCGGGCGGTGCCCTTGAAGCGGGCGTCCTCAAGCAAGGTGGCCTCACCCACCGGCTTAACGCGGTCCTTCTTGTAGATGATTGCGGTGCGGATAACGTCCGTATCTGCTGACGCGTTCGCCGGGGCCTTGACGTAATCCCACTTCTCAGAACCCGCGCGGGAGTTGAGCTCACCCACGAGGTATTTCACGGCATCATCGTAGGAGCCACCCACGGTATTCGCGGCGTTCTCAATCTCAGATAGGCCAATGACATCGGCATCAAGGCCCTCCAGCGCGGTGAGGATCTTGCCCTTCTGGTCATTGAACGCGGACTCGGACCACGCACCGCGGAAGGTCCCACTATCGGAGCCCACGCCGTTGCCAAAGCGGTCCTTGTACGCCTTCGCGCCATTGTCTTCGCCCAAGTTGATGAAGAAGTTCAGCACGTTAAACGCCGCGACGGTGTAATCGCCGTCCACCTGCGGGGCCTCTGGACGGGCCGGGTCCCACGTAATCGGCAGGTCCGCGACGGCAGAGTCACCGGTGATCATCGCGGTGGGCTGGAAGCGCCACTGGTTGTGGCCGTAGCCCAGGATCACGCCGGAGTCTGCGAACTCCACCTGGTTGGTGGTGCGGATGGTCTTGACCTCCGAGCCGTTCTGCATGATGTAGGGCAGCTTCGTCGAGGCGCCATCACGGGAGAAGTCGCGCGTGGAGCCGTCGTCCAAAATGACGTACTTCGCCGCGTTAGCAGCCTCCATGTCCTTTTGCTCTTGGGTGCCCGGGGAGACGATGTCGGTGGGCTGACGCAGAGCCTCGGTCCCCGGGGCCAAGCCGAGCTCGCCGAAGCGGTTGAGACCATAGTTGTCAGTCACGGTGTGTACGCCAGGCTTGAGCAGCATGGACTCGAGCTTCTCTCGCGCCGCATCGCCTTCCGGCAGGGCATCGATGGCCAGTGGGGTGACGGGGGAGAGGGCGTCGTCAAGCGTGGAGCCAGTGCTCAAGGCAATCTGGGTCTGCCCGTAGTACTCATCAACGGTGCCGGTGACCTCCACAGAATCCCCGATGGCCGGGTAGAAGCCGGTGCCGCCGGAGTAGACGAAGACCGCCTCGGAGGCCTCGGTCGGCGAAGTCTGGCCCGTGCCCGGGGTCTGGATGGTGAAGCCGTTGAGGGACTTCTCGCCCTTCCACACCGCGGTGACAACGCCCTGCGTGGTGACGTTTTGGCCCTTGAGCGGGGACTCCGCGCCGGTGCCCTGGATCTCTGGGATGGTGACGGTCGCGCCTGGCTCGGTCGGGGTGGGGTCCGGTTGCGGGGCTGCGCTGCCGCCCGACTTCGGGGTTGGCGCAGCCGCAGAGAAGTCCGCGGAGTTGTCGTCGGTATCGGTGCCGTTGGCGTCGCGCTGGGCGGAGGTGGAGTTGTTCAAGGCTTTGGTGGGGGAGCCCTCGCTGAGCGACGCCGCCCCGTACCCCACGAGGTCCACCTCGGCCCCGGAGGCGTCGTAAAGCTTCACCGAGCCCTTGGAGCCGGACATAGACAGCGTGCCCTCACCATCCGGGGTGGGCAGCGGATCGCCTTCGCCGCCGCCACCTTCCTGGATGAGGAAGTATCCCCCGGCCGGGATGGAACCGGATAGGTCGTGCTTGCCGCCCGAGTTGCCGGAGGAGGAAAAATATTCGACGGACCAGCCGGAGAGGTCAATGGCGCTATCCGTCGGGTTGTAGAGCTCGATGAAGTCATGGGTAAAAGCGGCACCCTTGTTGCCGCCGCCACCATAGACCTCCGAGATGACGGCAGTGGAGCCATCCACCGCGGCGCCGGCCTGGGGGGACAACGACGCAGGTGGACACTAATGCAGCGATGGCGAGAGAGCCGATGCGTGTGAGGCGCATGAGAGGTTCCTTTAATCAGCGAGAAAATGACAACGCATCTGGTTCTACCTGCCTTCGCCGCCACGGGATACCGGAGGACAACGCGCGAGCTGGGGGTTAAGCCGGGATTCCCCAAGAATTCTTCAGTCGTTTGGTTTGAATTCACCACCCCCAAAGATTCCGAATCTTTCCCGCTGGCGGGATAGACTGGCGGGGCACCTATACTCACGCACAGTAAGGCAGAATTTTCATGGCTCGTGTAGTTGTCAATGTCATGCCCAAGGCCGAGATTTTGGACCCGCAAGGTCAGGCCGTCGTCCGCGCGCTGGGCCGCCTGGGGGTTGCTGGTGTCAGCGACGTGCGCCAGGGCAAGCGCTTTGAAATTGAAGTCGATGATTCGGTCAGCGCCGAGGAACTCGAGAAGGTTGCGTCCACCCTTCTGGCGAACACCGTGATCGAGGACTACGAGGTTATCCAGTAATGAAGATCGGCGTTATTACCTTCCCCGGCACGCTTGACGACGTCGACGCGGCCCGCGCCGCCCGCACCGCCGGCGCCGACGTCGTGTCCCTGTGGCATGCGGATGAGGACCTGCGAGGAGTGGACGCCGTCGTTGTTCCCGGTGGCTTTTCCTACGGTGACTACCTGCGCTCCGGCGCCATCTCTGCGCTGGCCCCGGTCATGCGCGCGGTGGTGGAAGCAGCGAATAAGGGCATGCCGGTGCTCGGCATCTGCAACGGCTTCCAGATTCTGACGGAGGCCGGCCTGCTGCCCGGCGCCTTGACCCGCAACCAGGGGCTGCACTTCCACTGCGTGGATACCTACCTCGAGGTGGCGAACGCGCAGACCTCCTGGACTAGCGAGTTTGAGCAGGGCCAGCGGATCCTGATTCCGGCTAAGCACGGCGAGGGCCGCTTCCAGGCGGATGCGGAGACCGTGGAGCGCCTCGAAGGCGAAGGCCGCGTGGTCTTCCGCTACACGGATAACTTCAATGGCTCCATCAACGACATCGCCGGTATCACCAACGAGGCCGGCAACGTGGTGGGGCTGATGCCGCACCCGGAGCATGCCATCGATCTACTCACCGGCCCGTCCACCGACGGTCTGGGTTTGTTTGTGTCCGCCCTCAAGGTCGTCGCTTAACCCGCGCCGACGGTTATAAGGAGAAACAATGACCGTACACAACGACACCGTCGAGCAGGCGGCCGCGCAGCCCGAGCTGGAGCAGCCCTACCGCGAGTTGGGCCTGAAGGATGACGAGTACGCGCACATCCGCGAGATTCTGGGCCGCCGCCCCACCGACGCCGAGCTGACCATGTACTCGGTGATGTGGTCGGAGCACTGTTCTTATAAGTCCTCCAAGACGCACCTGCGCTACTTCGGCGAGACCATGACCGAGGAGATGGGCTCCAAGATCCTCGCCGGCATCGGTGAGAACGCCGGCGTGGTGGACATCGGAGACGGCAACGCGGTGACCTTCCGCGTGGAAAGCCACAACCACCCCTCCTACGTGGAGCCGCACCAGGGTGCGGCCACCGGCGTGGGCGGCATCGTCCGCGACATCATGGCCATGGGTGCTCGCCCGATTGCCGTGATGGACCAGCTGCGCTTCGGCCCGGCTGATGCCCCCGACACCAAGCGCGTTTTGCCCGGTGTTGTCGGCGGTATTTCGCACTACGGCAACTGCTTGGGCCTGCCCAACATTGGCGGCGAAACTGTTTTTGATGAGTCCTATGCCGGTAACCCGCTGGTCAACGCGCTGTGCGTGGGCACGCTGAAGGTCGAGGACCTCAAGCTGGCCTTTGCCTCCGGTACTGGCAACAAGGTCATGCTCTTCGGTTCGCGCACCGGCCTCGATGGCATCGGTGGCGTGTCCGTGCTGGCTTCTGACACCTTCGAGGACGGCGCCGAGCGCAAGCTGCCGGCCGTGCAGGTGGGTGACCCGTTCGCGGAGAAGGTTCTCATCGAGTGCTGCCTGGAGCTGTACAAGTCCGGCATCGTCGTGGGCATCCAGGACTTGGGCGGTGCGGGCCTGGCCTGCGCCACCTCCGAGCTGGCCGCCGCCGGCGATGGTGGCATGGAGATCAACCTGGACAACGTCCCGCTGCGCGCAAAGGATATGACCGCCGCAGAGATTCTCGCCTCCGAGTCCCAGGAGCGCATGTGTGCTGTGGTGACCCCGGAGAACGTGGAGAAGTTCAAGGAGATCTGCGCGCATTGGGATGTCACCTGCGCTGAGATCGGTGAGGTTACCACCGGCAAGCACCTCATTATCCGCCACCAGGGCGAGGTCGTCGTGGACGCCCCGGCCGGCACCATCGCGGACGAGGCCCCGGTCTACGACCGCCCCTATGCCCGCCCGGAGTGGCAGGATGCGCTGCAGGAGTTCCGGGGCGTCGAGAAGCAGGACCTCACTGTGGCGCTGAAAAAGCTCGTGGCCTCCCCGGCGCTGTGCTCGCGTGATTTCATCACCGAGCAGTATGACCGCTACGTGCGCGGCAACACCGTGCAGTCCCACCACGCGAACGCCGGTGTGCTGCGCATCGACGAGGAGACCGGCCGCGGTATCGCGGTATCGGCCGATGCCTCTGGTCGCTACACCAAGCTGGACCCGAACATGGGCACCCGCCTGGCGCTGGCGGAGGCCTACCGCAACGTCGCTGTCACCGGTGCCCGCCCGGTGGCCATTACCAACTGCCTCAACTACGGCTCCCCGGAAAACCCGGACGTGATGTGGCAGTTCCGCGAGTCCGTGCATGGGCTTGCCGACGGCGCCGTGGAACTCGGCATCCCGGTCTCCGGCGGCAACGTCTCCTTCTACAACCAGACCGGCGAGGAGCCGATCTTGCCGACGCCCGTCGTGGGCGTCCTGGGTGTTATCGACGACGTCCACAAGTCCATCGGCAACGAGCTTGGTCTCGTGGAGGAGCCGGAGGTACTCGTATTGCTGGGTGAGACCAAGGATGAGTTCGGTGGCTCCATCTGGCAGCAGGTCAGTGCTCGTGAGCAAGGAAATGAGTCGGAGAATGGTTTGAATGGTCTGCCGCCGCAGGTGGACCTGGCCAACGAGCAGCGCCTCGCGGACTTCTTCGTGGGCAACGAAGGCTTGACCGCTGCACACGACATCTCCGAGGGTGGCCTTGCCGTCACCGCATTCGAGATGGCCAAGCGCAGCGGCGTGGGCTTGAGCCTGGACCTGTCCAAGGTCCATGAGGATGCCTTCGTGGCTGCCTTCTCCGAGTCCGCCTCCCGCGTGCTCGTGGCAACGACCGCGGACCGCGTCGACATGCTGCTGCAGCGCGCTGAGGAGTGCGGTGTGCCGGCCGTCGTCGTGGGCCAGACCACCGACAACGGTGAACTGGAACTCGGCGGCGAGTCCGTCGCCGTTTCTGAGCTGCGCGAGGCTTGGGCAGCAACCCTGCCGGACCTCTTCGGCCACGCGGTGGGGGCCAACTCCGTGGTGGAGTAGACCCCACGCACTGCAATCGGGCAGGGTTCTCGCCAAGGCGAGGCCCTGCCCGCGCTGTCTAATTGCTCCAATCAGCGTTGTAGGCTATTAGCAATAGCTGCGTACGGGGCTGGGGAAGAGAGATGGAAGACGTGAAGAGAGAAAGAACTTTGTATGTTTTTCTCGATGAGTCGGGGGATATGCAGTTTGGTGCAAAAGCCTCCACGCACTTCCTAATCACAGCATTTTGCACTTTCGATCCAGCAGGCACTGCGATGAGACTGCAAGCGCTGAAGTATGAACTTATGGCAGCAGGGAGCGAAGACCTTGAGTTTCATGCAACAGAGAATTCGAAAGGAACGCGAAAGCGGGTAATAGACCGAATTAATGAGCTCGATCGGTGCCGTGTCCACACGATTTGGGTGGATAAGCGAATGACGCATCCGACTTACCAGTCTCCACCGCAGCTTTTAGGGCTTTTTGCTGGTGCAATGGGGAAGTGGATTAATGCGGTGTGGGGAGACTCAGAGGTAGGCGAAGTAATCTTAATTTTCGACTCTGTTCTTACTGGCAAGGAAAGATCGGCGTTTGAAAAGAGGATAAAGCCTCTGTTGAAAGGTTTACAGCTAAAGTTTCGTGTGCTCTTTCATCCAGTAAAACAGGATTTGAACGGTCAGATTGCTGACTACTTTTCTTGGTCATGGTTTCAGAAAATGGAACGAGGCAAGGGACAGTACGTTCAAGCACTTTCGCGGCGGCACAATTGGGATCAATTCAATATGTTTTCGGCGGGAAAGACCTATTATTGGAGTGGTCCGGTCCGAAAATAAGCGACCGCCCCACCTACCGGCGTAAGCCGGAAAGCCTTCAGGGGCTCTTTCGGTGGGGCGGAACCTTTCGCCTTGAGTTTAGACCTTCATCGCGTGGGGAGGCAAGGGGGGTGTTCCTATATAGTTTGTCAACCTCGCGGGTGGATTAGCCGGGGTTGATTTTTCAACCGGGGTTGTTTGGACGTGTTGTTTTCTGGCATGGCTGTTAGCCGGCTGGGATTCTACCCAGTCG
>NZ_VIOG01000009.1:0-122396 GCF_009708045.1 Corynebacterium hiratae
GACCAAACATGCGCCTCACCACCAACACATAACCACCAACAACGCCTGAGTAAGACACCGCTACCGGATACTCACTCAGGCGCTACCAGATACTCACCACACCGCTACCATTTCAGTCTTCTGAACAAGCAATGGGCTTGAAGCACTCACCGTGGAAGAGCTCTTACCATTCGCATATAACTGGCGTGACATGGACAAAGAGCAACGCATCTATATGTGGGAAGGCTACGAGAAATCAATTCGAAGCGGAGAAAAGCAACAAACAATTCGGGTGGATGACCCCTTCCACGAAGGAAGCGCCCAGATTGTCTTCGAGAAAGAATCCGGAGAGGTTGTCACCATTCCCGCAGAGGTCACATCTGTCGTCTCTACCCAGCGGAGGTCCTTGACGGAGGAACAAGCCCGAAGAGATGGCTTTGGTTCTCTTGCTGAGCTTCATGAAGCGCTTGATACTCACTATCCCGGATTAGCTGAGGATGACGAGGTCGACGTCGTTGAGTTCATACTCCGTAAGGCTTAAGTACTTCGGCAAAACGACGGGGAAATGATTTTACCTAGACTGTCGGTATGTTCGGCCCCGCTTCCGCCCAGCCACCGCGGCTTATAGATTTCCCTGTGCTGCGGTTACCGTTTGTGGAGTTCGTGCTTGTTGGGCTGCTGGTGGCCCTCTTTTTCGTCGATACGCAAGGAACTGATGCTGAGAGTGGCTTCCTTGCAGTCTTTGTGCTTCTTCCCGCACTCGTGTTTCTGGGAATTGCTTACCTTGTTTCCCTGCCCATGCAGCGGAAGGTCATTACAGATTTCCGCCTGGATGCCGTTTTCGTCGTTATCGGGGCGGTTGGTCTCTTCGGCTGGATCGGGCAGATGCTCATCGCTTTGCCCTTCCTGTGCTGCCTACCCGTGGGGCTTTCAGCACTGATCCGCAGGGGCATCGCCTTTGCGTTGTGGAAGAAGGGTAAAGGTCCTCAACTGCCGGAATGAGGTTACGCGCTTTGCCAACGCATCCTGCCATCAGAAGCGGGTGCGCATGTCATCGGGACACCTCTCTTTGATACGCCGCTTCCGCCGCTGCAATACGCGCCGGGATGAACGTAGTTCTCCTGCACGGCGGGTGCTTCATACACCGCGGCGGCTTCTTGAACTGGAGGATTCGCAGCCAGCATCTCGTCCGAGCACTGTTGCGTCCAGCCAGAGGTTCCATCGCTGAAGAATGTCGTTCCGGTTTCGTGTAGCGAGACATCACCGCAGGACTCGATGGTTTTCTCCATCGGAGTAGGCTGCGCCGCGCCGGGGGCCTCGGTGAAGCCGATGACTTCCTCTTGTGGTTGATCTATGTTGACGCCTTCGACGTTTTCCTCGGTAGCGGGGAGGGTGGGCTGTGGGCCCTCGTCTGCTGTTTCGGCAGTGGTGCTGGCTGTGCTTGTCGACTGCCCACTGCTATTCGTCGGGGTGTTCGTGGAAGGTTCGAGGTCGAGGGAACAGCCGCTGAGAAAGAAGAGTGCAGCGGCAAGAGAGAAATCGCTTCATCACAGGTCCTAATGATATGCCGTGGTGTGCGGTGAGCACGCATGCGATTTCACTGATAGAGTTACGCCTTGTGTTCCCTGGTATTCTCGCTTCCTTGCTCTCCATCATCGTGACAGTGACGTCCTCCCTGTTTGGCGCCCCCACTTCTGCGAACGTCCCCGGGGTTCTACAGGCAACGAGCACGGTTGCAGCCAGCGATGACCGCGTCGCGGCGCTGTGGCGAAACGGCAAACGCGAGTGCTCCGCGGGGTACATCGGCAATGATTGGTGGCTTACTGCTTCACACTGCCTGGGCCGCGACCTGCGTCTCACGCAGGCGGACGGTGACAGTGCCAAGGTGCTCGCCTCTACCCCGGTAGCAGAGAAGTCGGACGTCGCCCTGCTGAAAGCGGAACCCATGGACGCGGAAGCCTTCGAGTTGCCCTCGCGGCCGCTGCGCGTCAATGACTCGCTCTTCCTCGTGGGCTACGGAGGGATGCACAATTTTGCCTCCGAGGCCGTGGTCCGCGTCGAAGAGACTGGGGTCGCTGGGGAGATTCAAGGCTACGATTTCGATAATCTCATCCAATCGCGCTCCATGTTTGCCTCGCGCACGTGCAACGGAGATTCCGGCGCGCCGCTCTACCAGGACACCATGATCTTCGCGGTGCACACCGGCGGTGAAGAAAACGAGGAGTGCACCGATGGCACGCGCCGACACATGTGGCACAGCGAAATCTATCCGAATCTGCAGTCTCTGCGGACGCTGATGGATAGCTACGATGACTTCGACTCGCCCGCAGCATTCGAGGAAGCAAAGAAACACGCCCAGACCCAAAAGAAAGAATCCAAGCGCTCCAGCAGCTTGAGCAGCCTTTCCTCCTGGTAGGTCGTTAGGCATACAGGAACCGTACAGCAGACGCTCAGGGATCGGCGCTAAGCTGTCTCCTTATGAAAAACGGCTTCCTGCAGCGTGCCTTCCTCGCTATTCTCCTCGCCACTGCGGCCCCCGTTCCGGCCCATGCTCAAACCATGGAGACCTCCGCCGCGGAGGGTCTCGGCATCAACGATCCCGACTGCCAGCCCACGGGTCCTGTCGCCGAGCCGGTCGTTTTGCTGCACGGAACCTCGGCTAACTCGGCCGAGTGGAACGACCTCATCCCAAAGCTCAAGGACCAGGGCATGTGCGTGTGGGCCTTCGATTATGGCGCCGAGGACGTGGCCTACCAGAACGCTTATGACTACCTGAAGGGGATTGCGGATCTAGAGTCCTCTGGGCGCGAAATAGCCAGGCAGATAGAGCACATCCGGGAGGTCACCGGAGCAAACAAAGTAAACCTCGTGGGCTTCTCCCAGGGCGGCCTGCACACCAAGACTTTCACCCAGCTCTACGGTTCGCCCGAAGAAGTGAACCGCGTGGTCACCATTGGCGCAAATTTTCACGGGACGACGTGGGGCGGTAGGGCAACGTCGCTAAGCACGGCAGCCAAAATCGCCCCCAGCGTGGTCAAATTCGTGGGTACCAGCGCCGGCATTCAACAGTTGGAGGGCTCGGAGTTCATGGAGAATCTCAACCAGTTGCCGGACACCGCGCCCGGCCTCACCTATACCTCCATCTACTCGCCGGCGGATAGCACTGTGACGCCGAATCAGACCTCTGAGTTGAGCGCTGTTCCGGGCGCGGATGTGGTCAACGTGGAATCGGCCCCGGTCGAACATGGGCAGCTGCCCCATGACCCGCGCGTGCACGAGCAGATTCTGTGGGGGCTCACGCGCTAGGCCGGGGTCGGCGCGGACTTGCGGGCGCGTGCAGCAATGGCGAAGGTGGCCGTTAGGCAGATAGCGAGGGCCACTAAGGGCAACGCATTCGACAGCCAGTAGGCGGTGGTGAAGGGGAGGGAATAGGCGGCGACGACGCGGATGATGGCTTCGAGCAGGAACACGACGCCCCACACGATGGTGATGTAGCGCTGGGAGGCGCGGAAGGTCGGGTATTTCCACAATCCGTTCCAGTAGGCGACGCCTTCCTTTGTGCCGTCGGTGCCAAAGCGCTGGCCAAAGTAGAAGGCAAGGGGCTTTCCAAGGGCCAGGCTGCCGAGGAAGAGCAATCCAATAATGCCGGTAACAACGCTGCCCTTAACCAGCAGGAGGCGCTCATCGGTGCCACCGACCAGCGTGGCCAACGCCGCAGCAACGTTGAAGGCAAGGATCAACGCAGAAATCCCAGAAAAAGACTTCTGGCGCACATGCTGGATGATGCCGCCGATAAGGGGGCCGATGCTGGCGGCCAGGTAGGCATAGACGTGGTTGTTGGTTGCGGAATCGACGATCTGGAAGAGCAGGATGGCCAGGCCGACGTCGAAGACGCCGAGGATGAGGAAGTTGAGCAGGCGTGGATTGAGACTCATGCCACATAGTGTGCCACAAAACATACGAATCGGTTTGTTTCTGACACATAAAAACCCTAGGGTTGGGGCATGGCTGACGTTGGACCAGGAACTTTTGGATACCTCTGTGGGTTGGCCCGCCGCGAGGAGCTCCCCGGTCCCGTGCTGACACCGATCCTCACTGGGCTGGGTCTGTCGCCGGCCGGCGCGCGCACGTACTTATCACGCATGGTGCGCGCGGGCGACCTATCCTCGCGCCGAGTGGGGCGTTGTTCCGTGTATTCCATGGTGGGTGACTACCTTGCGGAGTTTCGTCACCTAGGTTCGCCGCGCGACTTCCACTGGGAAGGGGCGTTTCACACCGTGATCCTCGATATCGGCGAGGATCGCCGCGCGGAAAGAGACGCCCTCCTGCGCGCCGCCCATGCCAGCGGTTTCCGGCAGCTGCGGCCCGGAGTCCTGGTGGGCGCCCACGCGCCGGGGGAGTGGGCGCAGAAAACCTTTATCGGCACCTGGGCCGTGGATGAGGACACTGCTCGCAACGTTATTGCTACCGCGTGGGACCTCGAGGACAGTGCTGCCCGCATTAGCGCGCTGGGCGACGTTCCCCCTTTGCCCACCGATGACGTTGGCATCGTCGTCGAAACTACGCGCCGCCACGCCGCCGCCTTCGCGGCGCTGCGCCGCACTCCGCCCTTCCCCGCACAGCTTCTCCCCGCCGATTTCCCTGCGGAATTACTGGAGAGCCGCCTGCGCATGGACATCACGCCGGCCTACCGGGCGATGGCGCGGCTGTTAGAGTCGTGGCCATGATCCACGGAGCCATTGACGCGGAGGGCCGGTGCCGCCACTGGCACACGCTTGTCGACGTCATTGCGAACAAGTGCCACACCTGCGGCGGCTGGTTCGCGTGTTCGCTCTGCCATGCGGAGTTAACGGATCATGATTTTGGACCCATGCCGAAGGACGAGCTCTGCGTCATGTGCGGCGCGTGCGGCCGAACAATGACGTTTGCCGAGTACTCTGCATATAAATGCCCCGCGTGCGGGCATGCCTTCAATACTGGCTGCGCGCTGCACGCGGGGACGTATTTCCGCTAGTTTTCTACGGCAAAAGCTGGGCCAGCGGGGTGCCCTCGACGAGGGTCTTGAGGTACGCCACGATATCCGGGACGTAGATGGTGAAGGTTCCGAAGGTCACTGGAATCGTCGGAAAAGCGTTGTTTGTCGGGGCCTTATTGCCGTTATTGGCTGGGGTACCACCGTTGTTGGTAGGCGCGGTGTTGTTAGCTGGGGCAGTGTTGTTGGCTGGGGCACCACCATTGTTAGCAGCGTTGCCACCGCCGCCATTCAGGCCGCAGCGCGCGATGGCCTCGTCGGCGCGGGCGACGGCGTCGCGGATCTCGCCGCCGCGCGGGTGGAAGTTAGCGGCAGCGAGCGCCTGGGACTTCTTGCTGTTGTAGTCGGACGGGTTGGTGTAGTATTTGGTGGCCTGCTCGCAGGAGATCTGGCCGGCCGGGACCTTGGCCAGGTAGTCATCCACCATGTCGGCGGAGGCAGTAGGAGCGGACAGGCCGATGGCGGCAGCAACGGAGCACAGGACAAGCTTTTTTCTCATGCGCCACATTGTGCCACAGCTTTTACACGTTTGCGTTAGCGGCTCAGGAAACGATCGACCAGCGAAGAATACGCCTTCACGGTCAAATCCAAGTCCTCCAAGTACAGGTGTTCGTCGTGGCTGTGCAGCTGCGAGTTCGCGCTGGCCATGTCCCGATCCTCGGCGTGCAGCGCGAAGCCGTAGGCATTGCCGCCACGGCGGCGTGCTACGCGCAGGTCGGAACCACCCGTCGCCAGTACCGGCAGCACCTTCTTTTCTGGGAAGAACTCGTGGGCGGTCTCTTCAATGCAGCGCCACAGCTCAGTATCGGTGGAGGACTGTGTAGCGTCCTCAGTAATAAGGTGCTCGATCTCTACCTCCTCGGCCATATCGCCGAGCGCTTCGCGCAGGAAATCATCAAGCTCCTCCTGGGTCTGGCCAGGGAAGGGTCGGATATCCATCTCCAGGTAGGCGTGGGAGGGCAGCACGTTGATGGCGCCACCCGCGCGCAGGACGGTTTGGGCAATCGTCGTGTGCGAAAAGGCGTGGGCGTAGGCAGACAAATTACCGAACTTTTCGTAGTCGGCGGCGGTAGCGGAGCCGTCGAGAAGCGCTGCCTCCGTTGCGGGGTCGAAGCGGAAGGTCTTGACGAATCCCTGCCACACCTCATCCGTCGCCACGGGCGGCTCGGCAGCAGCGATGCGGCGAGCGACCTCACCAATCTTGACGATGGCAAAGTCCTTGCCGAAGGGCGTCGAGCCATGGCCGGCATCGCCGTGCACGTGCAGGCGGCGCTGGCCTGCGCCCTTTTCGCCGACGTTGAAGCCGAGCGCGCCGGGCAGGTGGCTGCCGCCGGTCTCCGAGAGGCAGTTGCGCACCGAGTAGGCCTCCGGGTGGTGCTTGTCCATCCAGATGGAGCCCAAACCGCCGCGGGCCTCCTCGTCCGCCATACCTACGAACGCCAGGGTGCCGCCGGGGTTGCCGCGTTTGGCGACGTCCCTGACCACCGCCGCCATCGTCGCCGTAATAAAGAGCATGTCCACCGCGCCGCGGCCGTAGAGTTTGCCATCTTCGATGACGGCGTCGAAGGGCGGTTTGGTCCACTTGGGCTCGTCGACCGGCACGACATCCGTGTGGCCCATGAGCGTCAGCGGCTCCTTGCCCGGGTCACCCGGAACGGTCACCACGATGGTCACGCGGCCTGGGTGCGATTCATAGCGTTGAATCTCGACTGGGGTGCCGTTGAAGAACTTCTCCAGAGTATCCGCGTTGCGGACCTCGTGGCCGGAGTCAGGCGTGAGGTCATTCACGCAGGCATTGCGAATAAGCTCCTGGAGTAGCGCGAGGGTGTCGTCATAGAGCGTGGAATCCATGGCCTAGAGGTTAGTCCGGAGTAAAGAAAACGGGCAGATTTACCACAACTTGAACGGTGTTCAAGTAAGGTTTCCCGCATGAGCATCGTAGATATCGCACGCGAGAAGGCCCTGGAGCAGGGCATCGGCCTGAACGAAGAAGAACTGCTGCAGGTCCTCCAGATCCCGGATGAGCAGCTGGAAGAGATTGCGGACATCGCGCATCAAACCCGCCTCAAGTGGTGCGGTCCGGACGTCTCCGTGGAAGGCATCATCTCCATTAAGACCGGCGGCTGCCCGGAGGACTGCCACTTCTGCTCGCAGTCGGGCCTTTTCGAGTCCCCCGTGCGTGCCGCGCGCCTCAACATCCCGGAGCTGGTGGAGGCCGCCAAGAAGACCGCCAAGACGGGTGCGACGGAGTTCTGCATTGTGGCGGCCGTTAAGGCCCCAGACGAGAACCTCCTGTCCCAGGTTGCCGAGGTCATCCCGGCCATCCTCGATGAAGTTGATATCGAAATCTCCCTGTCCCTGGGCACCCTCACCCGCGAGCAGGCCCAGCGCCTCAAGGACATGGGCGCCCAGCGCTACAACCACAACCTGGAGACCTCCAAGTCCTTCTTCCCCAACGTGGTCACGACCCACACCTGGGAGGAGCGCAAAGAGACCCTCGAGAACGTCCGTGCTGTCGGCATGGAGATCTGCTCCGGCGGCATCATCGGAATGGGCGAATCACTAGAAGACCGCGCCGAGTTCGCCTACCAGCTGGCCCAGATCGAGCCCTGCGAGGTGCCGATGAACTTCCTCGACCCGCGCCCGGGCACCCCTTTCGCGAACTACCCGCTGGTCCCGCTCGGTGAGGCACTGCGCGCCGTGGCCGCCTTCCGCCTGGCCATGCCGTCTGTAACCCTCCGTTTTGCGGGCGGCCGCGAGCTCTCCCTGGGTGATGACGGCACCGAAAAGGGTCTCCTCGGCGGCATCAACGCCATCATCGCCGGCAACTACCTGACCACTCTGGGCAAGCAGATTGAGAAGGACGTCGACATGCTCGGCCGCATCGATCTGCCCATCAAGGCGCTCTGATGAACAGCTCGACGGAGCTGGCCGCCGCCGTCCTTGCTGGCGATGAGCCGCTGTTCCACCCCAACACGGGGAAACCACTAAGCGAGGAATTCACCTTGCACCCGGCAGCCGCGGCGGGCCTGGACGTCCCGCGCTATTGCCAGCTGTGTGGGCGCCGCATGGTGGTGCAGGTGCGCCCGGATGGCTGGAACGCGCGCTGTTCGCGCCATGGCGAGCTCGACTCAGATCATCTCTATGAGGAGGCTCTCCCGTAAGCTGGGGCACCATGGATCCCGCCGTTGCCCACGCTCACCAGTCCGCGTTGCGCTCCATCTCCCGGGTCGTCGCCGAGATCGCTGAGCCGACTCCGCCACAACAAGCACTGGACGCCGTCACCGATCAACTGCGCCGCGGCAACGTCATGGTCCTCACCGGGGCGGGCGTATCCACGGAATCGGGCGTGCCCGACTACCGCGGCCCGCGCGGTTCCCTCAGCCGGCACCGCCCCATGACCTACCAGGAGTTCCTGCACGATCCGCAGGCCTCGCACCGCTATTGGGCGCGTGCTTTCGTCGGCTGGCGGGTCATGCAAGCTGCACACCCCAACCGCACGCACTATGCGTTGGTCGAACTCGAGCGCGCCGGGCTCCTCACGGGTGTCGTCACACAGAACGTGGACGGCCTGCACGAGGAAGCCGGGCAGCGCAACCTCATTGCCCTGCACGGGGACATGCAGCACGTGGTGTGCTTGAGTTGCGGGTACGAAGAACCACGCGCGGACTACGACGCCCGCGCCGCCACAGCCAACCCGACTTACCTCCAACGCTGGGCAGTCAACAAAGAGGACGTTAACCCCGACGGCGACGTTGCCCTCAGCCAAGAAGCGGTCGAAGAATTTGTGATGCCCGGCTGCGTGCGGTGCGGCTCACAGCGCCTCAAACCAGACGTGGTCTATTTCGGCGAGCCCGTTCCGACTTTTAAAAAGGACGCCGCCTACGCGATGGTCAACGCGTCTGACTCCCTGCTGGTAGCCGGCTCGTCGCTGGCGGTGATGAGCGGCTTCCGCTTCGTTCTGGAGGCGAAGAAACAGGGCAAGCGCGTGGCCACCATCAATGGAGGGCCAGGACGTGCGGATGACCGCGTGGACACGCTGTGGCGGACCCAGGTGGGCCCGGCTTTCGACGCGGTGCTCGACGAGCTGGAGCTCTAGAGTCGCTCCAGTTCCTCGAGGACAAACTGGCATACCCGTTTATCCATGGGCATATCCTCGTGGCGAATAATCGCAAGGCGCTCGATGTCCTGGATATAGACGTTGTGGACATTCGGGCCATTGAGGAAACAGGTGTTGGGCGGAACCACGATGGCGTCGGCGCGCGTGGCGATGCACGTATAGCTCACCCCGGGTTCGACCTCGCTGCCGCGGTTCGTGGCCTCAACAATCTCGCTGCCGGTGACCTGCTGCATGCCGGCGGGGCCAAACCAGCCGTCGATAAGCGAGCGCGCCACCTCCTCCTGCCTCTCGCTGCGAAAGAGGGGGCTGGCGATTCCTCCCTGGGTCGTGCCGTGATTGGGAGAGCTGATACACACCACGTGCCGTACAAACTCCGCGCTATCGTGCATGCGCATCCAGTACCGAGCCAATAATCCACCCTGGGAGTGGCCCACGAGAATCACCTGCTCCGCGCCGGTGACGGTGCGGACGGCGTTGATGTAGGCGTCGAGCTGCCGGGCGGATTCCTGCAGGGGGCCGGTGGCGCGGGTCCCGTAGTCGGGGGCGAAGGTGGCCCAGCCAGCGGCGCGGAGCATGTCTGCGAGAACCTGCCATATCCCCTTGCTGTCGCAGGTTCCGTGGATCAAGACAACCGGCCAGGGTCGTTCGGCGGTGGGGCGCGCGGACCAGTCGTCTTCGTAGACGCCGCGTGGACGCCTGCGGGCACCGAGGGGGAGTGTGGTCATGAAATTTCAGTTTACTCTTGACCCCTATCCAACTTTCGTACTAAGCTAAGGCTTGCCTAATACGGAACGGCGGTGAGCTCCACACCGTACGCGTTACCGGATTAGTCATGGGGATAGGGCCCGCCGCTTCACCGCGGCGGGCTTCTTTCATGGATACACTCGCGGGCATGACCGACCTGCAGCATGTCCACTCCGTCAACGAAGCGGTTGCTCGTCTCTGCGAGCTCTATGACAGTTCCTGTGCGCTGGCACGTGAAGCACTGGCCTCAGGGGATCACGATGCCTACCGCCACGTGGTGTATCCCAAGATCACCGTGCATGTGCGTCAGTGGACTCCTATCGACCGCTCCGAGCCCTTCGGCTACGTGGACCAAGAGGGCCGCTACTCGGCAGTGATATCCAAACCATGGCTGATTCGTGATTACCTGATAGAGCAGCTCACGCGGCTTAGCAACAACTACCCGTGCGATCTCTACGTCGGTCAATCGGATGAGCGCATCCCGCCGGAATACATTCGGGGGATTACGCAGATTCCTCAGGACCGTGGCGACATCCCCCGACCCACCCTCGATGCGGTGCATGACGGAATCGTGGACGGCGCTTGGAAAGCCTTCCACGGCAAGGAAAAACCACTGTTCCATTTTGGTGCGCAGCGCTTCGACATCGCCTGCGCCCGCATCGAGCACTACACCGGCATCGAGGTGGACACCGTGCAGAAGTACATCCTGTTCACCAACTACGCCATGCACACCACCGAATTCGTCAAGTTCGGCCTGCGCGAACTGGCGCGGGAAGACTCCCGCTACACCGCACTCGTGCTGCCCACGGGAGAGACCATCCACCCCAATGATGCGGTGCTTCTCGACGTCGACGAGCTCACCCTCACCTCTCGCTACCAGATGCCGCGTTTTGATCTCATCACCGCCGGCGGCGATGGCATAACGATGATCAATATCGGCGTCGGCCCCTCCAACGCCAAGACCATCACGGACTGCTTGGCAGTCCTGCGCCCGGAGGCCTGGATCATGATCGGTCACTGCGCAGGGCTCGATGGCCGCATGCGCATCGGCGACCTCATCCTGGGCAATGCTTACCAGCGCGAGGACCACATCCTCGACGGCACCGTCACCACCAGCAACCCGATTCCCGCCATCCCGGAGATCCAGCGCATGCTGGAGGCCGCCGTCGACGAGGTCTATGGGAAAGATAATTCGCTCATGCGTACCGGAACGGTGCTCTCCACCGATGACCGCAACTGGGAGTGGCGCACCTCGCGCGATTTGTGGGAGTGGCTGCGCCACTCCACTGCGGTGGCAGTAGATATGGAATCCTGCACCCTCGCCGCCAACGGCTACCGCTACCGCATCCCCTACGGCACGCTGTTGTCGGTCTCCGATCTACCCCTGCACGCCGTGCCCAAACTTCCCGCCCAAGCGCAGGCCTTTTACTCCAATTCGAAGGAGGCTCACGTGATGTGCGCGGTGCGCGCGGTGGAGGCCCTAGCGGAGAATCCGGAGCGGCTGCGCACCCGCAAATTGCGCCGAACGGTGGGAGAGGTTCCGTTCCGTTGAGGTTGATGATTAGACTGAGGGAAATGCAAAATCTGGCGAAGGAGACCTAGACGATGAGCACCCCGGAGTGGTGGAACCCGGAACGCGAGAACCTGACGTGGGAGGTCTTCGGTGAGGCCAGTCGCTTCCTGTCCCAAGAAATCGTTGATTCGGGCTGGTTCCCGGATCTCATCGTGGGCGTGGCCCGCGGTGGATTGATCCCAGCCGGCGCTATTGGCTACGCCATCGGGGTCAAGGAGATGGGTGCTATCAACGTGGAGTTCTACACCGATATCGGTGAGACCCTCCCGGAGCCGATTCTCCTTAACCCGCAGCTGGATACGGATTCGCTCAAGGGCAAGAAGGTCCTCGTTGTTGATGACGTGGCCGATTCCGGCAAGACCCTCGACCTCGTGGTCAACCTGCTTGAGAAGACCGCCTCCGAGGTCAAGTCCGCGGTGATTTATACCAAGCCGACCACCATCTTTGAGCCGGACTTCTCGTGGAAGAAGACGGACCAGTGGATCAACTTCGCGTGGTCCGTCCTGCCCGTCATCACCCGCGACGGCTCTTTCAAAGACGGCCACTAGTGTCGGAGCACGCAGCCGGGTCTTTCCGCGCGGCTTTAGCTCGCCCGCCCGCTTCCGCAAGGAAGTGTTTGGCGGGCTTGCTGTTGCCCTCGCCCTCATCCCGGAAGTCTTAAGTTTTTCCATCCTCGCCGGACTCGACCCCAAGGTGGGGCTCTTCGCCTCCGTCATCATGGCGATGTCCATCGCCATCACCGGCGGCGCCCGGCCATGGTCTCTGCTGCGGCGGGCTCGGTCGCCGTGGTCATCGCGCCCCTAGCCCACGAGCATGGCCTGCAGTACGTGCTGCTGACCATCTGGATGGCGGGAATTCTCCAAGTAGTGATGGCAGTGCTGGGCGTCGCCAAGCTCATGCGTTTCATCCCCCGCAGCGTCATGCTGGGGTTTGTCAACGCCTTGGGCATCCTCATGTTCACGGCGCAGCTGAGCCACCTGTGGCAGGTGCCGTGGCTGGTCTACCCCCTTGTCGCGCTAGGCCTCGGAATCATGGTGGTGTGGCCGCGGATTACCACGGTGATCCCCGCCCCGCTCGTCGCGATTATCGTGGTTAGCGCACTCACTGTGATTTTCGGCTGGCAGGTTCCCGACGTCGCGGACCAAGGCGAGCTGCCGACCTCCTTGCCCAGCTTTGTTATTCCGGACTTACCTTGGACGAAGGAGACTATTCTCCTCTGCCTTCCCTATGCATTGGGCGTTGCACTCGTCGGCCTTATGGAATCCCTGCTGACCGCCAAGCTTGTCGACGATCTCACGGATACCCACTCCGATAAGACGCGCGAATCCGTGGGCCAGGGCATCGGCAACATGCTCGCCGCGGCCATCGGCGGCATGGGCGTGTGCGCAATGATCGGCCAGACCATGATTAACGTCAAGGAATCCCAGGCGCGCACGCGCCTGTCGACGTTCCTCGCCGGCGTCTTCCTCCTCATCCTCATCCTCGTGTTGGGCGATACCGTAGGAAAAATCCCCATGGCCGCGCTCGTGGCGGTCATGTTCATGGTGTCTTTCCACACCGTGGATTGGCACTCGGTGCGCACGATTCACCGCATGCCGTTGAGTGAAACCCTCGTCATGCTCGTAACGGTGATTGGCACCCTGGTGACAAATAACCTGGCGGTCGGTGTGATCCTCGGCGTCCTGACCGCCTCGATAGCCTTTGCACGCCGCGTGGCGCACCTCGTGTCGGTGGAGCTGGAGGGCAATGTCTACACCGTGCGCGGCCAGCTCTTCTTCGCCTCCTCGAACGACTTGGTCTACGCCTTCGATTACACCCTGCCGGTGGACAAAATCATCGTGGATTTCTCGGAGGCCGATATTTGGGATGCCTCGACCGTCGCGGTACTCGAGTCCGTGGAGAACAAGTACGCAAGCCGTGGCATAGCGGTAGAGTTCCGCGGGCTCGACGGTGTGAGCCTCGAACGCTATAAGAGAATTTCTGGTTTGGGTTAGGTAAACCTATCAGAAAAAGTGTTATGACGTGCGAGTTTGCTTAAGATCGCCTTGCTAGCGTGCGCGAATTTTTTCTGTATTGTGGGTAACACCAAACAGACGAAAGGAATCACTTTCATGGACGAGAAGCTGCAAACCCTCCTTAACGAGCAGGTCATCAACGAGCACGGCGCAGCCCTGATTTACACCCAGCTGGCTTACGAGATGGACAACCTGTCCTTCCCGGGCATGCGCGATTGGTTCTTCAAGCAGGCAGAGGAAGAGCGCGAGCACGCACAGAAATTTGCTGAGCACCTGCTGGACCGCGGCTACCGCGTCGAGCTGGGGGATATCCAGGTCGGCTCCGTCAAGGCCGCCACGCCGTTGGATGCCTTCGAGGCATCCCTCGCGCATGAGCAGAAGGTCTCGGAGCAGATTCGGGAAATCGCCCGCACCGCGGATGCGGCTGGGGATCTGGATTCCCGTGGTCTCATCAACTGGTTCCTCGAGGAGCAGGTTGAGGAGGAGTCCTCCGTGTCCGAGATCATTGACCAGCTCAAGCTGGTGGGCAATGATGGCTCTGGCCTCCTGCGCATCGATGGTTCGCTGGCGCAACGGTAACGAAGCCATATAGTTTGCGCGAATTCTCCCACAGCCCCCTGCGGTTGGTGGGAGAATTTCTTTTATGACTACAACGCGCCTGATGCTCATTTGCGGTGTCCTGGCCGGCCTTGTGATCGCATCGGTCGGCGGCACGTGGCTGGCCGCAACGAACATGGCGCTGGGAACCTTCTTCTTCGCTCTTGCCGTCATGCTTGGTCCGTTTGCAGGACTTGCCCTCTTGTTGGGCGCGGCTGCGGCATCGACGGCGCTGAGCCGCTCCCTGTTTAGCGTGGGCGGTTTGTTCCTCGTGGGAGCGACCTCGACGTTGTGGGCCCACGGCACGCTGTCGCTTCCGCTTTTCGTGGCGGGCACCCTGACCGGCGCTATTGCGGTCTGGCTACACTGGGCGCATGGCCACTTTGCTCTTCGACCTCTACGGCGTGCTCATGCGGCCCGCTGGGAACGCTGAGCTGGAGGATTATCTCCGTCCCGAAAACCCGGAGCACTTTTGGTCGCTCTATGAGGAGTTTCGCCCAGCTTATAATTCTGGGCACCTGAGTGATTCGCAATATTGGGGGCGCATCCGCGCGCTGACTGAACTGGACTCCTTTGACGTCAGCCACGCGACCGAACTGGACACCGAGCGCCTGCTGGTTGCCGACTCACAGGTAGTTCGTGCGGTGCTAAACCTCATCGGTCAAGGCCACAGCGTCGGCATCCTAGCGAATGTGCCGGCGGTACTGGGAACCCGGATCCGCCAGACGCAGACCTGGCTTCAGGAATGCGCCGCCGTGACGCTGAGCTGCGATATCGGGGTAGCTAAACCAGATCCGGAGGCCTACCTCGTGGCCGTCGATGCCCTGGGCGCGCAGGCCAAGGACACGCACTTCTTCGATGATCGGCCCGACTTCGTCACTGGCGCGCAGCGCCTCGGACTCAAGGCCCACCTTTTTACGGGCATCAATTCGATCCCTTTTTAGGCAGCTTTCGCCTCGCGGCCGAGCTCCAGCGGTACGCGCAGCAGTGGATCGAGCGCCACAGCGCGGGTGCAGGCGCGAACAATTTCGGTGTGCGAGGGGATCATGCGCAGCTCCACTGGGTGATCGGTGGCCTGGCGCACGGCGGAAGCAAAGAGCTTCGGGGCCGCCGGATCATCCGAGAAGGCGCCGCCGGCCACAACGAGAGTATCGGGCGTGTGCTCCGTCAACAGTTCAGCGGCGGTGGTGCCGAGGGAGCGCGCGCGGTCGTCGAGAAGCGCTCGCGTCTGATCGTCAGCATTCGCCACCACGGCTGGGAACGAGTCTCCGCCGGTCTCATTAAGCATCGCCTGCGTGGCCAGGGCGTCAGCCCCGTCGAGTTCGAGCTGCACAATTTCATCGCCGACTGTGAGCGCAGCACCGACGGAGTCATCCGCGTAGAGCACCATGACGGGCTTTTCCGCGCCCAGCTCCGCGGACTGCGTCTCGGATCCCAGGATGGCGGGGATGACGGAAGACACGACAACCGGAACGCCGAACTGGTACTCCAGACGACTAGCGATGTCCATCTCGTCCCAGCCCAGGTTGTGGGCAGTGATGCGTCCGGCCTCGTTGACGCTTCCGGAGGTGGTCACGCCGACTGAAACCAAACGGAGATCCAGGCCGGTCATGAGGCGATTGACACCAGCGATGATGTGCTCGATGACATCGTTTGCACTCAAACGCGAAACCGGGGTAGCCACGTCTTCCTCGCGGAGGGTGCGCCCCTTGGTATCGAAGAAGGCGATGTGGGTAAAGGCGGTACCAACCGCAATGCCGGCGAGCATCCAGTTATTATCCGCTACCTCTAGGGGCACGGTGGGGCGCCCGCGGCCGCGGGACTGCGTCAAATCCGTGCGCTCGCGAATCAGTCCAGCGCCCAGCAGCGCGGCGGTGGCGCGGGTAATCGTGGGCTGGGATAGCCCCGTGGCTTCGACAAGTTCACTGCGGGTCACAACGGGATTGAGTCGAATGATGTGGAGGCACTTCGCCGCCGGGGTGCGGGGGCGAGTGAACACGGGACCAGATTTAATCATGGCGCAAGTATAAATTCACCAGACCGCATTGTCTAATAGAAATTGGGATTCAGTAGACATCATAGTCTAGAAGTGTGCCTGCGTTAGAGTGGTGTTCATGGATTCTGTTGCTGTGTACTGCGGCTCCGCCGTCGGAAACTCTGAAGCCTATGGCCAAACCGCACACCTTTTGGGGGAGGAGCTCGCGCGGCGCAACCTCACCCTGGTCTATGGCGGCGGTGACGTGGGCCTGATGGGCATCGTCGCGGATTCCTGCTTGGCAGCTGGTGGCACCGTCATCGGAGTAATCCCGCGGCAGCTCGTCGATTACGAGATGTCACACCAGCGGGTTACCAAGCTCGAGGTCGTGGACACCATGGCGCAGCGCAAAACGCGCATGGAGGAACTCGCGGATGCCTTCGTGTGCCTGCCGGGCGGCGTGGGAACTCTAGAGGAGCTCACCGAGGTGCTTACCCTGCAACAATTAGGCAACCTTGATGGCCCGGTGGGCCTAGTAGACGTCAACGGTTTCTGGCAGCCGTTTATAAACATGTACTCCGCAATGGTGCAGGAGGGGTTCGTTCAAAAACGCTTCCTCGACGCGCTCGTGGTCAGCCCGTTTCCAGCTGAAGTCCTGGATCAATTTGCATCATGGACGAGCCCGGGAAGTAAGTGGAGCAACAATTAGCTAACAACCTGGTAAATAAGGCGGCGCTGGGTTGGCCCAACCCCCTGGATCTTCGTTAGACTTCGCCCTTATGAGTTTTGACCAGAACGCAGAGCGCCAGCCTTCGCTGCTGGACGCGTCGTGCGATAACTTCGTCCACGACCTCGCGCAGCTCACGCCCACCGATGCCACCGCGTGGGGAATCCCCGGCTTCGACGGAGAGTTGGAAGATTTCTCCCCGGAGTACTACTCCTCCGTGGCGGATCGCACCCGTGAGATGATGGCGGATCTCGACGCCCTTGATGACACCACCGACGAGTCTGATGATGACGATGACTTCGATGAGGTGGACTACGTCACCGCCGCCGTCTTGCGCGACCGTCTCTGCCTGGATCTTGACCTACACCATGCCGGTGAGGACATCCGCTGCCTCAACAACATTGCCTCCCCGGTGCAGACCATCCGCGACACCCTCATGCTCATGCCGAAGGACACCCCGGAGCAGCTTGATGCGTTGCGTTCGCGCCTGTCGAAGGTGGCGGCCTCCCTCAACGGCTACAGGGAGTCCCTCACGGAGGCGGCGTCGCGTGGCATGGTGGCGCCCCAACGCCAGATCTCCGATGTCTTCGTGCAATGCGAGCGGCTTGCCGACGCCGGCTCCATGCTCGAGGACCTTGGCGTTGAGGGCCCAGAGGTGGACGCGGCCAAGGAAGCCTTCGGCGAGTTCGCCGATTGGCTCTCTAACGAGCTGCAACCGCAGGCCCCCTCGCAGGATGCGGTGGGCCGCGAGCGCTACGAGCGCTTCTCCAGGCTCTTCGTCGGCGACGTCGTGGACCTCGATGAGGCCTATGAGTGGGGCATGGACCAGGTGCGCTCCATCAAGGCGGAACAAGAAAAGATCGCCCACGAGCTCTATGGCTCCGACGTCACCGTGCGCGCAGCTATGCGCAAACTCAACGAGGAGGAGCGTTACCAGCTGCACGGCACCGACGCGTTAGTGGAGTGGATGCAGTCCACCGCGGACCGCGTCATCAAGGACCTCGACGGCAGCGCCTTCGACATCCCGGAGGCCGTTAAAGAAATCGAGTGCTGCATCGACCCGGCCGGCACCGGCGGCATCTTCTACACCTCGCCTTCTGACGATTTCTCCCGCCCCGGCCGCATGTGGTGGTCCGTACCGGCTGGCCAGGAGCTTTTCCACACCTGGCAGGAACTAACCACCGTCCACCACGAGGGCGCGCCGGGCCACCATCTGCAAATTGGTGCCGCGCTGACCCAGCCGGACCTCAACCTATGGCGCCGTGCGGTGACGTGGAACTCCGGTCACGGTGAGGGCTGGGCTCTGTACGCTGAGGCACTCATGGCGGAGCTGGGGTACATGGATGATCCGGGCTTCCGCATGGGGCTTCTCGACGCCCAACGCTTCCGCGCCGCCCGCGTCGTGGTGGACATCGGACTCCACCTGGGTAAAGCCCTTCCAGATTGCACCGCGTCCGGCGTCTGGGACAAGTCCCACGTCAAGACCTTCATGCGTGAGAACACCGCGATGGACGATGCCAACCTCTCCTTCGAGGTCACCCGTTACCTGGGCTGGCCGGGCCAGGCACCGTCTTATGCCTTGGGCCAGCGCCTGTGGCAGCAGACCCGCGACGCCGCAGTCGAGCAAGGGATGGACGTACGTGACTTCCACTCCCAGGCCCTGGCGCTGGGTTCGGTGCCCATGTCGATTCTGCGCGAGACCATTCTGGATTAAAACCCCAGGTCGCGCGCCAGACTCTTGGATTTATCCACACCTGACTCTTGGATTTATCCACTAGTGACTCTGTGATTTATCCACTAGCGGCGGAATAGCCCCAGGAGCTGGGGCAGGTAGCCGGCGATGACCAGCACGATGATGAGCCGGATAATCTGCACGGCCACCACGGCGGGGCCGGCGCCGCCTTCCGCAGACAGAGCAAGCACCGTCTCCAGCGCGCCGGGCGAAGTGGCGAGGTACGCCTCGAAGTAGGTGATGTCCAGCCATGCGGTTAAAGGCACAGCAGTGAGCGCGCACACGCCGATGACGACAATGATAAAGAGGATCGTCGCCGGCAGCTGCTTGGCGAAGGCCCGCAGTGCCGGTACCGAAAGCCCACCACCGCAGACCCAGCCGATGGACATAAACGCCATGATCTTGAACACGTAGAGCGGCTCCAAAGTGTGGCCGGCGGGAATAACCTGCGCGACCAGCACCGTCAAGATGAGTGGCCCCAAAACAGCAGCAGCTGGCAAACGCACCAGCTTGCCTAGCTTCTCACCAACCACGGCGATGGCGACCGTCAACCCCACGATCCACCACGTGACCTCGCCGTCAACGCTCATGTCCACGCCTTTTCCGGCTGGGGCATCTAACAAGGAGACCACCAAAGGCAGCGACACCGACACCGCCAGAAGGCGCAGGTATTGCGTCAGCGCCACGTAGCGGTAGTCCGCACCGAGTTCACTGGCGAGCGCCGGCATGAGCGAGGCCCCGCCCGGCAGCATGGATAATATTCCGGTTTCCCAAGAAATATCCTTCGGCTGCGAACGATGTAGCAGAACACCACCGGCGACGCCGATTAAAACAGTAATAAGTGACATCGTCACCGCGGCTGGCACAAAGCCGATGAGGGTGGAGGCAGGAACTAAGGTCAGAGGTATGCCCGCCATCATTCCGATGAATCCGCGGGCGACAGAATAAAAGTGCTCGTTAACGGCGAGTTCTTTGCCCGTCGTCAAGGCCATGGCTCCCGAGACCACGATGGCGCCGAGGATCCAGGCTGCGGGTACGTGAAGGTAGCTAAACAATGCCCCGAGTGCTGCAGACCCCGGGGCCACGATGACCCATCTCGTACGAACAGACATGGAATCGAGTTTAATGATGGACATGGATTTCGGATTAAGCGGTTGGACGATTCTCACCATTGGCGCTGCCGTGGCCGGATGGATCGATGCCGTCATTGGCGGCGGCGGGCTCGTGCTTATTCCGCTCATTCTGGCGGTCGCGCCCCAGCTTGCTCCCGCCACCGCCCTGGCCACGAACAAGGTGGCGGCGGTCTCTGGAACGGCCTCTGCTGCCGTCACGCTCGTCAAGAAGGTCCGCCCGCCGAAGGGCGAGCTCATCCGTATGGGCCTTATCGCCCTCCTATGTTCCGGGCTCGGCGCTGCAGCAGCCGCACTCATGGACAAGGACGTCATGCGGCCGGTCATCATCGTGCTCATGGTGGCAGTCGGCATTTTCGTGGCCTTTCGCCCAGACTTCGGCAGCGGCGAAGGGGACGGTATCCGTGGCGGCTGGCGCACGTGGACCGGGTTAGCCGCCGTGGCGGCCATTGCCTTTTACGACGGTATTTTTGGGCCCGGCACCGGCATGTTCCTCATCATGGCCTTCACCGCCATCTTTTCCCAGAACTTCCTTACCTCCGCCGCGATGTCCAAGGTGGTCAACACATGTACCAACGTCGGCGCGCTCGTGGTCTTTATCGTGGGCGGGCACGTGGTATGGGGCCTAGCACTTGTTCTCGCAGCAGCAAATATCATCGGCGCGCAGCTGGGCGCGCGAACAGTGCTCGGCGGCGGTGCGAAGCTCATCCGCTATGCACTGCTCACTCTCGTCGTGGTGATGAGCGTGTACCTGGCCTGGCAGCAGTGGGGTTAAATCCGGTTCTTCGTCTTTGCGGTTGCTACCGCATTCCACGGATCCTCCGGCCACGGGTGCTTGGGATAGCGCCCGCGCATGTCGGCGCGCACCCCGGCATAGGGCCCAGACCAGAAGCTCGCTAGATCATCGGTGACGGCAAGTGGCCGGCCGGCGGGGGATAACAGATGAAATTGCACGCGATGGCCGCAGTATTCGGGAGACTCCGCCAACCCGAAACATTCCTGCAACTTGATGGAGACCACTGGGCGCTCGCCGGACCAATCGATCCTCGCAGCACGTCCGGACGGAACCGATAACCGTTCCGGCGCGAGCTCATCCAAGCGGCTAGCTTCGGGCCACGGCAGCAGGCGCTGCAGCGCCGGATACATGTCTGGGCGCTTACCGGAAGCCAGTTCATACAGCTCCGGCTCCAGCCAGCTCAGATCATCACCGTCCACGTCCGGCCATGGCTCACCGTATGCAGCGTGTAAGTGCCGCATACGTTCCCGCAGGTTCTGGGCCTTCTCGCTGAAGTGAAACAGGTTTAAACCCTGTCCGGAGTTGCGTAGTGCCTCCACCGCCTCATCACCGGAGACCTTCACTGGGGTTTCCGACAATACGATGGCGCCTGCCGCACGCACACGGATTCCCCGCACTTTGGAGCCGTCGAGAAAAGCCCGCGTCTCTTCGGTCACGCCGATGATCTCGAGCGCGTCTTTTTCCGCAATCGGCACTGCTTCACGAATGATGGCGTTTCCAGATTGCGCCAACGACACCTCAGCCACCGCCAACCACTCGTGACCATCCTCGAGAAACCGCGCGCGGGTGCCACTCGCCAACAAATACTCCTTGTCACCTACGCGCTTAGCCACGAACTCCGGGAAGGCAGTAGCGACCACCACGCCTGGGTCCACCGGACCTTTGTTGGGCACCAGGCGGGCAAGCCGCTTCGGATCCGAATCATCCAGGCGGGCAATCGTCTGCGCCGCCCCCGCACCGTACTTCAACAGTGCCGCGCCCCACCGTGGGTGCGTCGGCAGCAGCGCCAGTTCTTCGCCAGCGTTGAGCAGATCTAGGGTGCGGTGGGCGTCGGCAAGCGCGGGCCCCGGTGGGGGATCCAGCAACGGGAAGTCCGGTCCCGCGCCCCAACAGTCCATGAACAACGCCGCCTGCGTGAGGTCCGCAGAGAGGATCTCCGGGGTGACGTGCGGGGAAAAGTGCTGGTAGTCCTCCTGCGAATAGCAGCGGACGACGGTACCCGGCGCCTCACGCCCGGCACGTCCGGCGCGTTGATCGGCGCTGCTTTTCGACGTCGACACCGTCACCAACCCACTCATCCCGCGCTGCGCATCCCGCTTGGGGACGCGGGACAACCCAGCATCGACGACGGTGCGCACACCCGGCACGGTCAGCGAAGATTCGGCGATGGACGTGGCGACGACGATGCGCTGTTCTCGCGTATACAGCGCAGCGTCCTGCTCCTGCGTGGTTTGGCGGCCATGGAGCGGAAAAACGTTGTGGCCGCTCAAGGCATCACACACCAGGTTGACCTCGCGAACTCCCGGCACAAAGACCAGCGTGGACTCGTGCTGCCGCGCGGCAACCCTCGCCACGCCTTTCCAAAAGTCTCGATCTCCCGCAGCGCGCCCCGGAATCGGTTCATAGGAGATGTTGAGCGGATATGTAACGGCCTCAGTGGAATGGATCGGCGCCCCTCCCATGAGCTGGGAGAAGCGGGAGGCGTCGACAGTCGCGGACATGGCAATGACCCGAAAATCATCGCGGAGCTGCGCCAACTCCAAGCACATGCCGAGTACGAGGTCAGTATCGAGCTGGCGTTCATGCACCTCGTCGATGGCTACGGCGGAAATTCCTTCAAGTTCCGGATCCCGCAGCAGGCGGCGCAACAAAACACCTGGGGTAACAAACTCGACGTCTGCGCCTTTGCGGGAATCACCGCGCACCGCATAGCCGATGCGCTGGCCTGACAACTCTTGAAGGCGGTTTGCCGCAGCACGCACAGCTACGCGGCGCGGCGCGGTGACGAGAACCTTGCCCTCTACTTGGTTAGCCAGCGCCGGCGGAACGAGCGTGGTCTTACCCGTGCCGGGCGGAGCCTGGACTACGACGTGACCGGCGGAAGGCAGAGAATCGATGGTCTCCAGGACGGGTAGCCCCTTGCCGATCGCCTTGAGATCAAACATCGAGATCCTGGCGCTCCCACCTATCTTCGTTGTCCTCCAGCTTGCGCACCACACGACCGGGTTGACCCAGCACCAGTGACCTATCCGGGATATCTGTGGTGACCAGTGTGTTCGCTCCAACGACACAATCCTCGCCGATGGTCACGCCCGGCAGCACAGTGACATTGGCACCAAACCACGTGTTATCGCCGACGCTGATAGGCTTCGCAATCTCCCAACCTTCTGCTCGCATCTCATGGTCGTTGACAGGATGCCCCACGGTAATGAGCGAGCAATTCGGCCCGATCATGACGCGGTCTCCGAGGGTTACAGGCGCCTGCGCCAGGATTGTCGCACCAAAGTTGATGAACACGTCTTTTCCGATGGTCACATTGCAGCCATACTCGACGTTGAGCGGCGTGTGCAGCCCGGGAACCTCGGACTCGGGCGACAACAGTTCCCGCAAAATCTCCTTCGCGCGCTCTGGGTTGGTGTTTTGCAGCTCATTGAGCTCCTTGGCCAGCAGGAAGCCGCGTCGATGTTCGGCGCTAACCTCCTCGTTGACACTGGGCATGAACCACTGCCCGCTGGTCATGCGTTCAAAGGATCCTTCGTCTGGGTGATGCATGTCAGCCATCCTATTCCCTCCTCTTAGTCTCGAGTCAGAACATCGAGAGCGGCACGGTGAAGGAAAACCTTGGAGCGGCCTTGTTGGATTTCTTCTAGGATTCCTAAATCTACGAGATGCGCCAGCCACGCGCTGGCGGTTTGGCGTTTGACGAAGCCCGTCTCTACCACGTCAGTAATGCGTACATAGGGCTTGATAAGAATGAGCTCGGCCATCTCGAGGGGATGGTTAATCACGCCCGCAGAACGTATTCGTTGCGCAGTGTTTTCCTGGATAGCCCGAAGCTGGGTAATCATCGAGGAGGCGTCGGCAGCCGCTGCGTGAACGCCGCGGATCATAAAAAGAAGCCAGTTTTCCCATGCTCCCTTAGCTGTCACAGCGTTGAGATGGCGATAGTAGTCTGCTTTGTTTCCGACGATATACCCGGACAGGTACAAAACCGGCAGCTCAAGAAGATCTTCTTGGATGAGGTAGAGGACGTTAAGGATTCGTCCAGTGCGCCCATTGCCATCGTAGAAAGGATGGATTGCTTCAAATTGATAGTGAAGCAGTGCCATCTTTACAAGGGAATCAACGTCGTGGCTGCAATATATATAGTCCTCCCACGCTGCGAGATGGTCCTCGATAATCTCCCTTCCTTCAGGTGGGGTGTAGAGCCTCTCCTTCGTTACAGGGTTACCGATAAACGTGCCCGGAAGTGAACGCACCTCGGCCTGAGTATCTAGAAGGGTGCTGCATACGATTTTTGCTGTCTTTTCTGATAGAGGTCGCTGCGATAGTGAGGAAAGTCCAGCGTGGAGCGCGGCGTTATAGCGAAGAGCCTCCTTGGTGGCAGGAGTCGGCTCGGCATCGACGTGCCACGCCGCACGGAAGAGCTCGTCATTAGTGGTGACGATGTTCTCAATCTCGGAGGAAGCACGAGCCTCACGCAGTGGAATCGTTGAGGTGATGATCTCCGGGTTAGGGATGAGCTGGCAGGCCGTACGCAGTTCAGCCAGTTTTTCCTTAGCATCGATGATGGCCTTAAGCACGGGAACGGTTTCCACCACTTCTGCAGGGGGGAGGGGTGGAAGCTCATTGTAGGGGGTGTCCGGGCTATAGGTTGGCATGGTAAAAGAATAGACATGTTGAGCAGATATGTCGATTTTTTTCAGAATTTTCGACATATCTGGATGACTTGTCGATTGCGTCGACATATCGGCGTACCCTCAGACGTTGACGTGTTAACAAATTAAGAAAGGCATCCTTATGGCGAAAATCGGCATCATCCTCGGCTCCACCCGCGACGACCGCGCCGGGCTGGCCATCGCCCAGTGGGTCACCGATCTCGCGCAGGGCCGCGACGTGGACTACGAGCTCATCGACCTCAAGGCCTTCGATGTTCCGATCCTTACTTCTTCCGTCATCCCTATGGCGGCAAACAAGAATTACGAGGATCCGCAGGTGCAGGCCTGGTCCGATGCTGTCGATTCCTGCGACGGCTATATCTTTGTCACCCCCGAGTACAACCACTCCGTGCCGGGTGCGTTCAAGAATGCCGTCGATTCCCTCGGCGCCGAGTGGGTAGCCAAGCCGATTGCATATGTGGGCTACAGCTTCACCGGCGGCATCCGCGCGGTGGAGGCGTGGCGTCTCATCATGGCTAACTTCTCCATGAAGCAGCTGCGCACCCAACTCGATATTTCGCTCAATACTGACATGAAGGATGGCACCTTTACCCCGGCCGACTTCAAGATTGAGATCGTGGAAAACATCTGCGCCGAGCTGGAAGAAGTCCTATCCTAGGGCGCATGGAAAAGGTAGCAGTTGTCACAGGAGCGTCCTCGGGGATTGGGGCGGCGTCGGCAAGAGCGTTAGCGGCCGACGGTTGGCATGTCGTCGTCGGTGCGCGTCGTGTAGAGCGCCTTGAGGCTCTCGCGAAGGAAATCGGCGGCGAGGCGTACGCCCTCGACGTGACCTCGGACGAGTCCGTGGCTGAGTTCGTTTCCCACCTCGACCGGGTTGACCTCTTGGTCAATAACGCCGGTGGCGCTAAGGGTCTGGAGCCCCTCGTGGAGACCACCATCGAGGACTGGCAGTGGATGTATGACGTCAACGTCCTCGGCACTGTCCGCATGATCCAAGCCCTCATTCCTAAGCTGCAGGGCGGCCTCATCATCAACATGGGTTCCGTCGCCGGGTGGAACGTCTACGAGGGCGGCTCCGGCTACAACGCCGCTAAGCACGGTGTGCGCGTGATTTCCCGTGCACTTCGTATCGAGGAGCACGGCGTTCGTGTCACCGAACTCGACCCGGGCCGTGTAGCCACGGCAGAGTTTTCCCTCAATCGTTTTCGGGGCGACAAATCGCGTGCCAATGCTGTCTATGACGGCGAACTCAACCTCACCGCAGAAGACATCGCCGAGGCGGTTCGCTGGGTGGCCACGCTGCCGGAGCACGTCAACATCGACACCATGACCATTAAGCCGCGCACGCAAAGCTAAATTACCTGTTTCGCTGCAGGTGAGACGCCTCTTATAGTGGCATGCGTTAGCAACAATGCATGTGAGTAATGGGGGTGTTAGATGGCATTCAGCGCCATAGTGGCCTTAATGGGTGTGTGGTTCGCGGCGATGGCCTCGCCGGGACCAGACGTGGTGCAGATTATTCGTTTGGGTGCACGCTCTACGCGCGCGGCGGTGTGGGCCGCAATCGGCAGCACCACCGGCTTGATGATGTGGACCGTTGCTTCGCTAGCGGGGCTGACCGCATTGATTTCGGCGCATCCGGAAATCCTAGTGGCGCTGCAGGTCGCCGGCGGCAGCTATCTGCTGTGGATGGCTTTTTCTGCCATCAGCGGTGGCATCAAAGAGCGCCGTGCACCGGCAACTATGAATCCCCAACCGCGCGGTTCACCTCGGACGGCATCATCAGACTCGGCACGGCGTATCGCATGGGCCTAGTCAGCGACCTGTCCAACCCCAAGGTTCTGATCTTCTTCGGCGCTATCTTTGCCAATTTTATCGATCCGGACATGGGCTTGAGCGCCAATGCCACGGTTGGTTCTGTGTTGGTTATAGAAAGCCTCATTATTTTTGTTGGTGTCGCGCTGTGTACTCGTGCGGTGTCGAAGTGGATGGCGAAGAACTCCGCCAGTGTCGATATCTTTAGTGGCGTAGTGTTTGCCCTGCTTGGCGTCATCATTCTGGTGGAGGGACTGCTCAGTGCAGCCGCTGGGTATGCTGGTCAGCATGCTAGAAGTCTCAATTAAGGGAGAATCCATCAAGCTCGGCCAGTTCCTCAAACTGGCCTCCTTGGTCGCCACCGGGGGTGAGGCCAAAGAACTTATCGAGCAAGGCCAGGTCACCGTCAATGGGGAAGTGACTAAGCAGCGCGGTGCAACGCTGGCGCTTGGCGACGTCATCTGTGTCTCCGACACCTGCGCCCGCGTCGTCGAAGACGACGACGATTATTTTGATGAGGCCACCGCCGATGATGACTTTGACCCGGAGAAGTGGAGGAACCTTTAATGCCCGCCTTTGAAGCAGAAGTAGGAATGCCCTACTGGATTACTCTGGCTAGCTCCGACGTGAAGGCTTCCGAGGAGTTTTATTCCGCCGTGTTGGGCTGGGAATTCGAAGAGGGCATTGCCCGTCTGGAGGGCCTGCCGATCGCGGAGATCGTCCCTGGCCAAGACACTTGGGCAACGTACTTCCTTTCCCGTGACTTGGAAGCCGACTGCGCCCGGGTAGAACAACTCGGCGGCAAGATTCTTGCTTTAGGCGCTCCGTTGGCGCTTGTTCTGGACAACAGTGGTGCGATGTTCGGGTTGACGCAGCCGGAGCTCGACCGCTTCGTTGCTGGCGGCGAGCCGGGGACCCCGGTATGGCACGAGCTGACGGTCTCGGAGAATTTCCACTCGACGTTGGACTTTTATGGCGAGCTCTTCGACTGGGAAATCCGTGGTGATGAGCACTACGCGGTTGCAGAGGAGGAAGGCGCTGCCTTTGCCGGGTTCTGGCACGCGGAGGGCTTGCCGAGTTTCTGGCAAACCTACCTGGGCGTGCGGGATATCGACCAAGCGGCGAAGGCTGTGGTGGATAACGGCGGAAAAATCATTCGCGAGCCCCACGATTCACCATTCGGCCGCCTGTGCCTGATCGAGGATTCCACGGGCGCGACTCTGACCTTGTGTGAGGTCGAGGATGCCCCCGAAGAACCCATCGAACTCTAGGGTTACGGAGGTCGTGCGCCGCATACCGCCCGGCAATGTCTCCACATACGGAGAGATCGCAAAAGTGGCGGGCGTCGGCCCGCGGTATGTGGGCTGGGTGATGTCGAAAAGCACAGATCTGCCCTGGTGGCGGGTGGTTAACAGTACCGGCCGCGCCCACACTTCCGCCGCCCAAGTCCATTGGGATGAAGAAGGTATCCCACACCGTGGGGACCGCGTGATCCTTTCGAAGTGCGGTCTGGATGCGGCGGATCTGGGAGGGTGAAAGTGCGCGCTTGGCTCTTTTTGACCACTGCCATCATCAGTGAGGTGGTGGCGACTTTATGCCTCAAGGCGGCGCTAGAGCACCCCGCGGTCTATGTCGTGGTGGTGGCGGGCTACGTCGTCGCTTTTTCCGCCCTGCACCAAGTGTTGCGCTGCGGCATGCACGTGGGTGCGGCCTATGGCATCTGGGGCGCAACCGGCGTGGTGCTTACCGCAGGGTTGTCCGCGTACCTCTTTGGCGAACAGCTCACGCCGCTCATGTTGGTGGGCATGGGGTGCATCATCGTCGGCGTGGTCTGCGTTGAAATGGGCGGCAGGGAACCGAAGACCACGCTCGTGGAGGTGGATCCTTGATCTGGTTATCCCTTGCCATCCTCATCGAAGTCGCCGGTACATTGGGCCTGCGTATGCTGGCCGTTCATGGGCAGAAGGCGTGGGTAGCGTGGGTCGTCGTGGCCTATGTGTCCTCCTATGTTTTCTTGTCGTTGGCTCTCCGTCAGGGCATACCGCTAGGTGTGGCCTATGGAATCTGGACTGCCTGTGGCGTGGCGCTTACTGCTCTTTTATCCTTCATGCTTTTCCGCGAGCCTTTCACTTGGCTTAAGGGCTTAGGGATCGCGTTGATCATTGGCGGAGTGCTCCTAGTCGACATGGGGTAGAAGGGCTCTCCCATTCGTCGTTGTAAACGACGAATCCTTCCTAGAAGGGGATTTCCTCACCACCCTCAGATTTCTTGTTCTTCGCCTTTTCTGTTTGGCGTGCGGCTTCTCGTTGTTCTTTGTCTAGCTCGGCTTTAAGCTCCTGAGCCTCGCGATGCTTCCTGGTGCGATATCCTTCAATATCTTGTGCAATGGTCCGTGCCCAGCGCTTGCGCTTAGGAGCCAGTGGCCCGGAAGGCTCTGTGATTGCCCAAGTTCCGTCCTCAAAAAGCCAGACCACATCCCCGGTATCCGGGTCCAAGATATAAAAGGCCCGTCCATCGGTTTTCATATTGTGGTGGTGCTGGCACAACGCCACCATGTTGTCCGGATGCGTTGGCCCACCATCGGCGTAGTTAATCCGGTGGTCTAACTGACACAACCACGCCGGCATTCCGCAACCAGCGGCACGGCAGGTGCCATCGCGGCCTTCAACGTATTTGCGAACCATCGTGGCTGGTCCGTAGCTCTTAGAGGCCTCCGGCTTGGTGCTCAAATCTCTCACCGTTGTGGATTGAGCCGGGATGTCTCCCACTTGCCAGCCATGTCCTTCTACGTACACCGGGGCGTCCTCTACATCGTCGGCTTTATATGTGTGGAGCACTACTCGGGCAGCTTCTGGCTCCACCTTTCCGGTAGTGAGGAGGATCAGCGCTTCCGCCATGGACACCTTATGCTTTTCGGCTGCTGCCTTAATTGCTTCATGGATGATGATTCCGACGCTGCTGTCTACCTCGAGTTCTAGGGTGGCGCGCTGGGCGCGGGTCATCATGGAGTACCGATTCTTTGGGCGCTTATCCTCCACGGCGATGGAGTCATCATGAACTTTGACGAGGTCGCGTATCCGGCGGCGAATCTGCGCGGTGGTGGGAAATACCTGATTCGGCTTAGTCGGGGTAAACCACCGAGCTAATGAGGCATCAATTGCGGCGACCACCTCCTTTGAAGGCTGGCCTAGTTTAGCCATCACCTGATCGATGGCAATCAAAGCCGCTAAATCCAGCAAATGGTTGGCATCTTGCAGAGCCTTTACTTGAGGAAGCTCGGTAAGGCGGTGAAGGCCCATGATAATGCGGGCTACCGCGCCAGCAGATTTACCGGTCTTTATCCCAAGGCGCATGCAAGCAGTATCGGCGTCCTCGTCAAGTGCGGGAAGAACGCTGGACCAGAATTCATAGTCTGCCTGGCGTACACCTTGACCTGCCACGCAGACTGGATCATTTGGATTGGAATGAGAAAAATAGGACGCATTAACAACATCTGTAGTGGAAGACACGAAACGCGCAACCCCCCTCTTTCTTTAGTGAATTACTGAGAGGATCCGAACCCCCCACTGTTCGAAACCCTTTTCGAAAACGAGTTTATGCCACACCCTCGACGATGTCTACCCCGGAAGAAAAGTTGTTAAAGGGGAGACAATTGAGATGACAGATGCTGGCGAGGTGTGGTTTCAGTCGGTCTCCCGCTCGATGTGGGCCGCGCGGAAGTCCCCTGGAGTGGGACGTATGTTTGGTTAATGCGCCCTCACTAGGGGTTGTTAAAATTGTGACTTGAGTTAATCTATGCACGTGCTGAAACCTACCCCGCTCATCGTTGGCCTTGCTCTTGCGGCTCTCACGGCGCCACCCGCCCATGCCCTGACGTTCGATCCTGAAAAGGTTCCACCACGCACCCAGATGACCGTGCGTTATGCCGACGGAAACTCAGTCTCTACCGGAAATGGCCATGAGTCCCGCGCCGCGCTATCCCTGGCCAAGCTATACCTTGGCATGTGGGTGCTGAAGTACGGCGCGCCGGAGGATCTCACGCGCTTCATCGGGGTGATTTCTGGCGATCCGGTTGCCGCGCCGATCACGAAGGGCATGGCGACGGCAGCGCCCACGGCGGCCGACGGTTACCGCCAGGACTTTGGCACCGCACGAATCCCGGGCATCATCGGCACGAAATTTGGGTGGTCGGATGATCGCCAAGTTCACGCGAGTGCCTCTTTTGGTCCGGGTTATAGTGTGGCGGCTAATACCTATGGTTCCCCGGCGGATCTCACGACGGATGTTCTCGGTGCGGTGGAGGTTTCTCCGCAGGCGCCGAGCTTGCCGACGCCCCTCCAAGATGCGCGCGATAGGGCGTGTGCGGAACTGAAGCGCGCTGTGCCGAGCTCGTCGCAGGTGTGCTGACCAACCAGGAAATAAGCTAAGAAGTACCTTTGCGCTTGCTAAGAAATCAATATATTCTCGGCTGTCAACGAAGCAGTTGCTAGCCCGAAAGGTATTTCTGATGCGCAAGACGTTGTCCATTTTGACCATTGCTGTTGCAGCTTTGAGCGCTGCCCCAGCAGCGACTGCGAAGAGCGACCAAACCCGTTCGCTTATTTCCCCAGGCACGTGTGCCACCATTACCAAGTTGGCAAATGAAGGAAAGCCCGTTCCGGATCCGTCTATTCTGCGCGATGCCGATTCCGTTCCTTCTTACTTCCAGAGCGGGGTCCTTAAGTACAAGGTGGCGGATGATTTCCCCTACCGCGAGCAGCTCGATGCCGCGGTAGCTGAGTGGAACGACGCGCTCGACGGGAAGGCCTCGCTTAAGGAAGTAGCGCCGTCCGAGGCTGATGAAGACACCATCGCCATCATCTACAAGCCGGAACCGAACGGTTACGTCCAAGGTACGGCCTACCCGGACCATGGGATGCTCTTCATCAAGACCGCTAACGCTCAGTACCCAGAGGCGCTCCAAGGCACTATCGCCCACGAGCTCGGCCACATGATGGGCGCGGGTCACTCCTGCGCCCACGCTCTCATGGCCGGTGCGAACCAGAATCCCATTTCTTATCATGTGACTCCGCTCGATGCGGTGGCTGTCCTGCAAGGACAGTTCGACTAGTTCACCGCAGGCTGGCCGCGCCCGGCGAATGCGAATAGGTGTCGTCGGTCTTGGCCAGGCGGTGAGCGCGGATTCCCAGGTAGATGACCGTCGGGTACATGATGAGCGCCACGAGGACATACTGCGTGACGAGCTGCCAGGTTTCCTCCCACATGTAGTTCCACGCGAAGTGGAGACAGAAGGAGAAAAACAGCGCGCCCACGCCAATGCCGAGGCACCACCACCATGGTTTATGCGCGGCGTAGATAGCCCAGCCGATGCCAAAACCTGCGATGGCAGAGAAACACATATGCAGGCACGGGCCTGCAACAAGGCGCAGGCCCCACATCTGGAGCATGCCGATCCAGTCTGAGGTGGGGTGCATCAGTGCACCCATCGCGGAGTACAGGCTGTTTTCCAGGACTTCGAAGCCCCAGCCCACGAGCGCACCGACGATGAAGCCGTGCCAAGGCCGGTTGAGCTGTCGGAAGCTGAGGAGGATGAAGACCACGCCGAGGGCCTTGGCAAATTCTTCCGGATAAGCACCGGCCCAGGACATCATGGATTCCTCCCAGCCCAGGCCCACGGAGAGGTCGGTCAGTGGGGAGGCTGACAGCAGCGCCAAGGTCACAGCAGCGCCGGCTCCCCAGAGCACGCTTGCCGACGCCCACCCTTTCCCCGGCCTTGCCCACATCGGACTGCGACTCCACAGGAACAGGCCCAGCGCCAAGAAACCGACGCCGAGGATCAAGCTAACGAGGCCCGGCAGAGGAGCCACGAAGAAAATGCCGAGCAGATTAATCAGGGAAATCGGCAGGCAGAGACCAATGATGATCCACAAGGTAACGCGGAAGATTTTGCTCATCAGAAGGCCTCCATAAATTGTTGGGCAAGGTCGGTCGGGTCACCATTGGAGAAGACGATCTGATAGTTGAGATCGCCTTTAGCCACGCTGAAGGCGAAGACCGGAATAAAGCCATCCGTTTCAAGAGTGAGAATGCCTCCGGCATCTTTAACGTCTTCTTTCTTCGGCATGCCCTCGAAGCTGGTTGCGCGCACGGCGCGGCGCAGGGCGAGCGCATCGTCCTCGACGCCTTCGGTGACATAGGCCTCGACCAAGGTATCGCCGCAGTCCCAGGCCTGGTTGGCCATGGAATCATGATTTACGCTGCACGTAAGGCCCTCGATGGGTTGGCGCCACTCAGGGTCATCGAGCACCACTTCTTCCATTTCAGGTTCACGCTCCGGCAAGGCCAAGCTCAACACAGCGGGCAACCCAAGGACGAGCAAGGTTGCCCCGAGCACGGCGAAGAAAGGTCCCGTCATCTTCGCCGGAGGGAAACGATAAGAAGTCATGCACACCACACTAACGCGTGCTTCTGACATAGAGTGAAGTGCATGAAGGATCTGTATCAATTTGTTAATGGCCCATGGATTGAGTCCCACGTTATCCCCGATGATCGCGGTGTCGACGGCACCTTCCACGCGCTGCGCGACGAAGCCGAGGAACTCGTCCACGAGATCGTTAAGGAAGACGCTGGCCGTCCCGGGATCGTGTATTCCTCTCACATGGACGTTGAGGGAGTCAATGCTGCGGGGACGGCGCCACTTTCCGAAGATCTGGATAAGCTGGTTGCGGCTGATCCGGAGGAGTTGGCGCACAACCTGGGTGTTCTGGAGCGCGAGGGCGTTGGTGCCCCAGTGACCTTCTGGGTAGAAAAAGACTCCGGCTCTGAGGACGCGGTGGCCTACATTATTCAGTCTGGTTTAGGTCTGCCGGATGAGGCTTATTACCGCGAGGAAGCTCACGCGCAGACGCTCGCTGACTACGAGAAGCACGTTGCGGCGATGCTGGGATTCTTAGATCCCGCCCGCCTCTTCGGGCTGGGCGCGGAGGTTGCAGCTACCCGCATCGTGAACCTGGAGAAGGAAATTGCGGCAGGGCACTGGGATGTGGTGGCCTCCCGTGATGCGGTAAAGACGTATAACCCGGTGGACGTCGCCAAGCTGCCCAACATCACCCGCGCCATCCTGCAGGGTGGGGGACTGCCGGAGCACCGTGTGGTGGCCATGATGCCGTCCTACTTTGAGCACCTCGAGGGCCTGTTCACCGCCGGCCGTATGGCGGATTGGCAACTGTGGGCTACGTGGCACATTCTGTTGTCGCGTGCCCCCTACCTCACCGAGGAGATCGGTAAGAAGAACTTCGAGTTCTATGGAACTAAGCTCTCGGGTGCTACTGAACAGCGTGCACGTTGGAAGCGCGCCGTCGGGTTGGCGGAAAACATGGTGGGCCAGGAAATCGGCAAGGTCTTCGTGGACAAGCACTTCCCGCCGTCCTCGAAGTCCGAGATGGATGAGCTGGTGGAATACCTTACCGCCGCCTACCGCGAGAGGATTTCGCAGCTGGAGTGGATGACCCCGGCTACCCGCGAGCGCGCGCTGGAAAAGCTCTCCCAGTTCAAGGCCAAGATTGGGTACCCGGATACGTGGCGCGACTACTCTGACCTGGAGTTTTCGCCGAAGGGTGCGGACTTGGTGGCCAATGTGCGCGCAGGCAACGCGTGGAACCACGATTATGAGTTGGCCAAGATTGGCAAGCCGGCGGACCGCGATGAATGGTTCTCCACCCCGCAGACGGTGAATGCTTTTTATAATCCGGTGGTCAATGACATCACCTTCCCGGCGGCTATTTTGCGCCCGCCGTTCTATAACCCAGAAGCTGATGCCGCGGAGAACTTCGGTGCTATCGGCGCGGTGATTGGCCACGAGATTGGGCATGGCTTTGATGATCAGGGCTCGCAGTATGATGGCCAGGGCAACCTCAACTCTTGGTGGACGGATGAGGACCGCGCGGCCTTCGAGAAGTTGACCGCGAAGCTGGTGGATCAGTTCCAAGGCCAGGTGCCCAAGGTACTGGAGGGCACTGATTCCGCAGGCGTCAACGGCAGCTTCACTCTGGGTGAGAACATCGGTGACCTGGGCGGATTGGGCATTGCCGTGGTGGCCTACAAGAACTACTGCGCCGACAAGGGCCTGGACATCAACGGTCAGGTCGCGCCCTTTGAGGCAGAAGGTGCTGAGCCTGAATTGACAGAGCACGAGTACACCGGTCTGCAGCGCTTCTTCCTGGCGTGGGCGCGCGTGTGGCGTACTGCTATTCGTCCGGAGATGGCTACGCAGTACTTGGCTATTGACCCGCACTCGCCGGCGGAGTTCCGCTGCAACATCATCGCCGAGAACATTGACGAGTTCTACGAGGCTTTTGATGTCGAGGATGGATTGGTCCCAGAGGAGCGCGTCACCATCTGGTAGTACCCTTGGGGGCCATGAGTGACTACCAACTAAGTCCGGAAAAACAGCTCGAGCAACTCTCCTCCTACATGGAGGTGCACTACCCGCTGCCGGACTTCCGCCCGCCGTGGGCAGGTGGAGGTTCGCCGGAGGCGGACCGCTACTGTGCGCTGCTGCCGGATCGCATCGTGCAGGCCTCGATGATGGTGCTGGGTTCCGCGGTGGATCACTCGCTGCCCGGTACTGCCTTCACGGCGGGGGTGCGTGTTGAGGATTCTGAGGTCGGAGCTATCTTTGTTCCCTCGGAACAGAATGGCCGCTGGGCAGTCTCGCTGCACTCCGGTGGTTGGTGGCGCGGTGACGGCAAGGCGCTAGAGATGCAGTGGCGGCCCGAAGTGGCTGCTGCGGCGCAGCTGTCGGGGACCACGATCATTGATGTGGATTATCCGTTGGCGCCCGAGCACACCGTGGCGGAGATGGTTCAGTCGGTTCAGGCGGCCGTCGATTATGCGCGCGAGCATGGGGCCAACCGCGTGACGGTGTGGGGATATTCCTCCGGTGGGGCGCTCGCAGCGCTGGTGCCTGCCGACGCCCTCCTCCTCACCTTCCCCGACTTCGGTGCGTTGGCCAAGCTGCCGGAGGAGATCCGCGGCGACTATGTTCTCGATGTTGAGAAGCTGCCGGGGCTGTATTCCGACATCTTGGTCCAGACCGCAGTACAGGACGAGATTGCTGAGCCCGTGGAGATTCCCGGTGCACAGACCGCGGAGTACGTGTCGATGCACCGTATCTCTACCCCGGCCGTGGCGCGCCAGCGGGTGCGTGACGCTGCCAAGTTCCTGTAGGGTTATTGCTCGCCCTCTGGGCGAATCTTCATCTCAGAGTTCTTCCACCAGCCGGAGCGCTGAATGATTTCTTGGTCGATCTTCGCCTCCAGCGGGGCCTCGCCTTGGGAGTTGGTGCGCAGCTCGTACTTTTCAATAGAACCCCAGTCCCGCGCCCAATCGTTGTTGAGGTAGCTCGGGATCTCATAGGAGTAGTTCACTGCCTCCGCGGTTGCCAGCGCGCCACCACCGGAGAAGGACTGGAAGTCCGTGAGGGAAGTTTGCGCGGCGGCGTCGGGAAGAATGCGGAACTGCGGAATTTCGGTTACCCCGGCGTAGTGGTCAAAGGTGCGCTGGCAGGGGAACTGCAGGGCGACGGACCAGTCAAGGAGTGCCGGGGTGGAGGAATCGAACTGGGAGTTGATGGTGGCCAGCTCCGGGACGCGCGGCGGGGTAAACGCCATCCAATCATCCTCATCGGTGGAATCGTCTACCGCAACGAGGCGCACGACGTTGGCCTCGTCGGGGATCTTGTCCAGTTCGATTCGCAGGTTGCGCCACTTGGGGGTAGCACGACGTCGGAAAGCTCGGCCTCACCCTTGTTGGTGACCTTGCCGTCCTTGAGGGTGCCGTACTCCAGGGTGAGCTCGGTGCCCTCCTGCTCCACGCCGTTGACGTCGTGGTGGTAAATCTTGCCGGCGGCAGAAACCGAGAGGATGGGGGAGTTTTCTGAGGATTCCGGCAGGTTGTACCACTGCGTGGTGATGGTGGCGGTGGAGCGCTGCGACTCATCGTAGGAGCCCATGACCGGGACCTTCGTGTAATCCAGGTTGAAGGGCAGGTGCATCTCGGAGCCGTTGACGCCCAAGGTTCCGCGCACGCCGCCGGCGGAAGAGTCGGTGACCTCGGTGGCCTTCTCCTCGGTCTCGGTGAGCTCCTTTTGCTCGTTAGAAGACGCAGAGGAATCACCGGTGGTGTTGGCAATGGCGCCTACCGACGCCGAGTTGAGGTTCTCCGGTTCAATATCCTCCTTGATCATGTTCGGGCCGAAGCCGAAATTGTCTTCCTTCGGATCCACCAGGGAGTCTTTGAATTCGCCTGTAACCGGAGTGAGGAAAGCGTCGTTGGTGTTGGTTTCCACCAGCGTGGCATCCGCGAGCGAGCAGACATCGCCGCGTAGGGAGGCCAGGTTGCCCTTGCCCACGGAGTAAGAATCCGCCTGGGCCACGTAGCCCTTGGCAAAGGAGGCGCAGGAGAAGGCGACGATGAGGATGCAGGCCACTGCGATTGGTGCGGACATGGCGCCTGCCCAGCGGGACACCTCAGCCTTCCGGCTGTTGTGAGTAAGTGATTGGTAGAGGCCAATCGCCAGCACCACCATGCCGATGGCGAGCACCACGGTATTGGCCTCAATAGCCTTGAATTGCACCGTGCGGTCCCACCACGGGATGCCGAAGGAAGACACGTACCACCAGGCGTTCCAGCCGCCCAGGGAGATGGCCATGAGGAAGATCACCGCGGCGATGGAGAAGGTCCGGGCGCGCGGGGAGCGCATGGCGATCTGGGAAAGGACCACCGAGCCGAGCGCGGCGATAACGCCGGCGATACCGGCGTAGATGCCGAAGTGGTGCGTCCACTTCGTCGGCGTGAACATGAGGAAGAAGGCCGACAGCGCCATGATGGCTAGCAGGCGCTTGGTGGGATCTGCCTCCGCGCCCACGACGCGGTGGTCCTTGATGAAAGCGTAGATAATGAGCGCCAGGCAGAAGAGCATGGTGAACATGGCGAATCGGCGCGTCAGGGAGCCATCCACGGAGGGCTCAAACAGCGTGGAGTAGCGCACGAACTCCGAGTACCACGGCAGGGACGGGCCGACCGCGGAACGAACGCGAGTGGACTCGAGCACGGACGCTAACGTTTGATCCCCGAAGGCGGCAACCATGACCGCAGTGCCGCAGGCCAGGAACGGGGCGATGAGGGCTGTCCAGCCGACCTGGGAAGCGCGCGTGCCCATGATGCGGAACAGCGCGGGCAGGCAGACCAGGAAGATGCCCACCGCGGTAAGACCAGTGGGGCCTGCGGCCAGGGTAATGGCGGCGATGATGGTGCCCACGGCCGCTGGTAGGAGGCGCTGGTTGGAGATGGCGCGCTCAAAGGAGGCCCACGTCAGCATGACGCCGAGGGCCACGATGGGTTCCGGGCGGATGCCGTTGTTATACGGCAGCCAGAAAGCCAAGAACATGAAGGCCGCGGTCCAGTGCGCCAAGCGGCGCTCGTTGACGCGGGCACCGAAGCGCGGGAGCATCTCGCGCGACAACACGAACCAGATGATGAGCGCCGAGATGAGGGAGGGCAGGCGCACGATGATGGAGGCGCTGGAGAACTGCGCCAGCCATGCTACGAGGTCGTAGTAGGGAGCACCGAACGGGGCCTCGGGGACGCCGTACCAGCGGTAGTAGTTCGCCATGTAGGTCGCGTGATCGGAAACGCGGCCCATGGTGAGGATGAAGCCATCATCGGAGGTGTTGGCGCCGAAGATATACCACCAGCCGAGTACGGCAGCCACGACGCCATCGAGCGGGCGGATCTGCTTCCAGGTCTCGGGCATGAAGCCGAAACGTTTGCCATCGAGGCGGTCAATTCGCCACAAACACACCAGGCTGATGACCACCATGGCCAAGCCCAGCCACATGGCGATGAGCTTGAGCGGTGTCGGGGAGGAGGTGAAGCGCGAGTTGATCTCGACGTGGATACGGAGGTCATCGCCCAGCTCTGTGAGGTTTTCTGGGGTGTCGTCGATTTCGGTGTAGACGCCGGTGACCTGCGGGCGCAGATCCTCATCGGAAGTTTTCTTGTGCTTGCCCAGGGTCACCGTGGTGCCGTCACCGGTGGACTGGATGCGGAGGGTGGCGTCGTCAGGCAGCTTCGCCACTTGCTCGGCCGTGAGCGAGAAAATGACCTCATCGAGGCTGGTGACCGAGAGACCACCCTCGCCGGCACGGACAAACATGCCGCGGTTGGAGGCCTTCTTGGACTCCGGGGGCACGGTGCCGTAGAGCAGGTCCTGGCCATCGCGCAGCTTGTCGACGGCGCTCAGGGGGATCTCTGCATCAATTTCTTCCGGCGCCACCGAGATGAGCGGGGCGTTGATGGACTGCAGGGAGCCCTGCTGGGGCCAATCGAAGGAGGACTGGGTCTGGTTCACCGGCAGCAGCGGCGTGGCCACAAAGCAGAGGAACCCGATGAGTCCAGCGATGATGGCGGTGAGCCGCAGGGACTGCGGTGCACGTAATGAAGAGGTTTTCCGATCTGACACGGCGATCAGTGTACGTCACCGACGTGCCTTTTTAAGATCTGGCCGCGACGACGAAGGGGCCGATTTGTTTGACTTCCCAGCCCTTCTCAAAGACTTCCGGGTTGAAGAACACCGCGCGGTAGCGCACGTTGGGCTGGTTGGGGTAGATGTCCTCCGCCAAGTGGGTCTTGTAACCGTCACCGGGTTCTTCCATGTCGCCGCGGAAGATGAGGACGTCGGGCCCGCGCCACGGTGCGGACTCGAGGGACTGCGCGAACTCCTCCGGAGTTTGTTCCCAGGACTTCGAGGCCCACTCCTCGATTTGCAGGTTGCGGGTGCTGAACTCTCCCAGCGGGTTGGCGTAGTTGCTGGTGAAGGCGTTGAACCCGTAGTAGGGGTTATACGCCATGAAGAGCTTTTCATCCGTCAGGACAACTGTGTCGGTGGCGTCGTAGCCCTGGGAGTCGATGAACTCGCGGATCTTGGCGTAGTTGGCGGAAGAATCGCTGGTGTAGCGGTCCGCGCGCTCACCGTAGCCGTCGGTATCGGTATAGGCGTGGTCCAGGGCGGTCACGTTCGTCGCCGGAATCTGCTGGGCATAGTAAATACCACCAAGGCCCATGATGATGGCGAATACCAAGGTTATGCGCTTGCTCGTGGTCTCGGTGAAGCGTGCCGGGTAGAGCGTGGGAAGGCCCATGAGGCGGACGTCGGCCAGCGCGAGGATGCCGGCAGCGGCAAAGAGCACCGCGACGATCAGCTCGAGGCGGAAGCCCAGCAGCGTGCTGCCGGCGAGGGTCATGACCATAGAAGCCAAGATCCACAGGTAGGTGCCGACGATCGCGGTGCCCATTGACCTGATGTCGGGCTCGTCGATGCGTAGGACGAGGTAGATCAAGCCGATGAGGCTGAGAATGCCGATGACGGACAAGGAGAGGAAGGGGGCCGGGATCTGGGTTCCCTCCTCCGGCAGGTAATGCTGCGCGGTGGATTCCAGCGGGGCGGTGGCATGCAGAACCGCGTGCAGGTATGGCGCCCAGGCGATCGCGGCGATGGCCAGAGAACCGGCCGCGATAGTCGCGAGGTGTATCAGGGGAGTCCATGTACGTTCGGCCACGCAGGTGACGAGCGCAATGAGGCTGACGATGGTCAATGCCACGGCACCGGTATAGAGCGTGTAGAAGCAGGCGGAAACTCCCAGGTAGATGGCAATTCCGGCGGTGGAGGACCAGGAGGAGTTGTGGAAAGCATGCGAGCACAGCACGGCCACGGCCGGCACGCCCATGGCGATGACCGCGGAATAGGGCTCCTCAGCGCCGATGGCCAACGTCACCGCTGTGGTGGTGAGGGCAATGGCGGTGGCAACCGGCAGGGAACCGGACAGCCGTTGCCACAGGGGAACCAGGATGCACCCGGATACGGCCAGGGAGATGAGGCTCCACGGTTGGTATACCTCCCAGCCGGGCATGTTGAGGAGGTTTGCGAGGCGCCCGCCCATCCAGAACCAGCCCAGTGGGTAGAAGGTGGGTAGGCCCTCGTAGTTCATGTCCGCATAGGAACCGGCTTCCGTGGCGCGGGTCAGGAATTGGGTGCGGAAAACCTGGTCTACCTGGACGCCGTCGAGCCACAGGCGGGAGGCCGAAAGGGGGAGGCCGATACTGGTCAGCGTGAGCAGCGCTGGGGAGATATAACACACAGCGGTGGTGAGCCACGTTCGCCAGCGGGGGCGCGGGGAGGCGCCAATCACCCACCACACGCATAACGCGCCCACTAGGAGAACGGTGAGCGCAGTTCCCGCAGTGCTCAATGCGCGGGTCACCATCGACGTGCTGAACGCCGGCAGGGAGACCGTCTTGAAGGCGAAGAAACCAATGAGCGTGATAAGGCCGCCACCTACAGCGGCGGCGGCCATTCCCACGAGAGTGGCGCGACGCGTCAAGCGGTCGACGTTATATTCCACGGTGGGGGACATAGACGACGTGGCGGGAGACTCAGTCATGCACTTAGTCTCCCACACGCCGTGGACATAGCGGAACTTTAGAAAGGCAGCTTCCGGAAGATGGCCTGCGGGATGAACTTGAATCCCAAGGACACGTACTCAAAGAGCGGGTGCACGAAGATGGACTGCTTGCCGTCGAGCACTGCCTTGACGGTGGCCTTGGCCACGTCGGAGACGTTAACGGTCAGCGGCGCTTCGCCGGCCTCCGCCGACATCTTGGTGCGCACCTGACCCGGGCGAACCACCAGCACCTTGGCGCCGGAGCCGCGCAGGGCCTCACCGAGGTTGATGAAGAAGCCGTCGACACCGGCCTTGGAGGCGCCGTAGACAAAGTTGGAGCGGCGCACGCGCATGCCGGCGACGGAGGAGATCGCCACGATGGTGCCGTGTCCCTGCTCCTTGAACTTCTGGCCGAGTAAGACTCCGAGGGAGACCGGTGCGGTGAAATTGGTCTGGGCCGAGGCAACTGCCTTAGCCTGGTCCTGCCAGAGTTCCTCCTGGTCACCGAGGGTGCCGAAGGCGATGATGGCGACGTCGACATCGCCACGTTCAAACGCGCGCTGGACGACGTCCGGGTGGCCCTCGAAGTCAGTCGCGTCAAAGTCCAGGACCTCGACGTCGCCACCGCGGGACTCGATGGTGGCGCGGGCCTCCGCGATACGTGGGGAGTCGGCACGAGCGGCCAGGGTGACCTTGGCCGGGCCGCGCTCGAGGAATTCCTCGACGATGCCGAGGCCGATCTCGGAGGTGCCGCCGAGAAGGAGGATGTGTTGTGCTTGGCCTACTGCATTCAGCATGAGGTTAATCCTTTCTAGTGCAGCTCGAGGCGGCGGGACATATCGGAGGCGAAGACGCCAGTTGGGTCGATGTCGTTGCGGGTCTTGAGCCAGCCCTCGAGGCCCGGGTACATCTTGTGGAAGTTCTCCGCCGAAGTGCGGGACTCCTTGGCCAGGTAGAGGCGGCCACCGAATTCCATGACGCGCTTGTCCAGATCGTCGAGGAAGGTGCCCAGGCCCGGCTTGATGGGGAAGTCCACGCAGACATTCCAACCCGGCATCGGGTAGGACAGCGGGGCCTTGTTACCCGGGCCGAAGAGCTTGAACACGTTGAGCGCGGAGTAGTGGCCGGAGCGCTGCATGTCCCGGATGATGTCCTTGAAGGGCTCGACGGCGTCGGTCGGCACCACGAACTGGTACTGCAGGAAGCCGTTGGAGCCGTAGCCGCGGTTCCACTCGCCGATGAGATCCAGCGGCTGGTAGAACTGCGTGAGGTTCTTGACCTGGTTCCGGGCCGGGGCGCCCATGAGGTAGTAGGCCTCGCCGATGGCCATGAGCGAGAGCTTGTTCATGGTGAAGTTCGGGAAGATATCCGGAACGGTCATCAGCTGCGGGGCGTTGAACTTCAGCGGGTCTTTCGCCAGCTTCGGGTTCAGCTCCTCCAGCTGCTCCAGCGTGGCCAGCGAGCCGCGGGAAATGGTGGAGCGGCCCAGCTTCGGCTCCGGGGAGATGACGTCGAACCACGCGGAGGAGTACGTGTAGTTGTGCTCCGATCCATCGGAGTGGAAGGCGATGGTTTCCTCGAGGTTATCCGTGCGGTCGGTATCCGCGATGAAGTAGGCGGTTTCCGTCTTCGTCATCTTGATTTTGGCGCGCAGGATGATGCCGGTCAGGCCCATGCCGCCGACGGTGGCCCAGAAAAGATCTCCTTCTGGATCCTCATCTGAGCCCTCTGGGCTCAGATGTAGTACGCGGCCGTCGGCGACGAGCAGCTCCATGGAGGTGACGTGGTTACCAAAGGAACCGGCGGAGTGGTGGTTCTTGCCGTGGATATCCGGGCCGATAGCACCACCGATGGTGACCTGGCGGGTACCCGGCAGAACTGGAACCCACAGCCCATAGGGCAGGGCAGCCTTCATGAGCTGGTCGAGGGTGACGCCACCGTCGACGTCGACGATGCCCGACTCCGGGTCGATGGAGTGGATGTTGTTGAGCGGTTGCATGTCGATGACGAGGCCGCCGGCGTTCTGCGCGGGGTCACCGTAGGAGCGGCCCATACCGCGGGCGATGACGCCGCGGCGCAGGTGGGAAGGCTTATCAGCGTTATCCTCGGCCACCTGGGCGACGGCAGTCTTAATGACGTCGACGTCCGGGGTGGATAAAACATGGGCGGTTGTCGCCGCCGTGCGGCCCCAACCGTAGAGGGACTTCTCAGTAGTATGCAGTTCCATCTCTTACTCTTTAAATCGATGTGATGGGTCGGTTTTCTACACTACCTAGGAGGCAGTGCCTGTGGCGTCAGTGAAAACGTGAGATTAGGTACAAAAGCCAAGCAAACGGAACATTTGTGCCGTCCGGTTGTATGGTTTTCTATGGCTAGTACAGATCCATGATCTGCCGGATTTCCTCGGGAAGTTCATCCTGCGAGGTGATCTCAGGGCCTTCATAAGAACGCAGGATTTCATAGACGCGGCCGCGCGAGGTGGAGTCGAGGATGGGCAGTTCCTCGGCGATGAGCCGCGTCATAAAACCATTGAGCGGCAGTGAGGTGTGCTCGGTAGCGAGGAAGTGCCCGTGGCGCTTGTCGTCCTCGGCGCGCTCATCTTGCGCCGCGCGCTGTGCCGGAGTGAGGTGCTCTTTTTTGGAGGAGTACATGCACGGTAGCCTACCGCCCGCCTAAAGTGGTGCGGTATGACTTCTCCCAAGCAAGACAATTATGCCCTGGATGACACCCTCGCCGGACGTATCACCCAAGCTGCGGCCGTGGCGATCATGACTTCTTATCCAGATTGGATCAAGAACAAGACTGCGCTCGTGTCCGCCTATGTCCTGTCTTTCTTAGGCTTTGGTGCACTCGTGGCCATTACTAATGCCGAGAGCCACGAGGGGCAACCGGAGCCGGAGAAGCCGGAGGTGCCGCTGTGGGCGCTTCCGGTTGGCCTTGGTGCGCTCGTGGTTGGCGGCTGGTTGGGGATTAAGGCACAGCGGGGAATCGTTGGCTTTATCCGCCGCCGCGGCGTGGCAAAACCGTGGACGGTGTGGGGCGGAATCGGGGCCGCCATCGTGTTCATCCTCAGCGAGCTCGAAGCGCGCGAGAACGCCGCCCGCAACTAAAAGTGCGTATGGTGGGGCACATGAGCTCACAGGTCACAGATTTGGCGCAGGTCCGCGCCAAACGTGGTGATTCTGCTCGAACCCTGCTGTGCCAGGTGTCCAACGTCCGCGCGGAAGCCGAGGTGCACCGCCAGATTGGTTTCTCGGATGCACTCACGCTGGAAGAGCTTCATCATATTCTCGAGGTCTGCTTCGGCCTGCCTCAAGAGAATTCGCCGTGGCACTTTTTTGAACATACCGATGCCCGCGGCCAACGAATCGATCCGAGCCATACCGTGCGCGAATTCTTAAGCCGCGAAGGCGAGCAGATTGATTATGCCTGGGGGCTGTGGGATTTCGAGATAGTCGTGGTGGAGACCTATCCGCGCGATAACGGCACGCCGGAGGCTCTGTGCGTGGGTGGCTCCGGATCTTTTCAGACACCGTTTGATCTCACCGCCGTGAATGCTGAGCTCACAGGCCAGGAAACCATTGATGAAGTTCTGGATCTGGTGGTTAGTCCCGTCCGCGCGCTCATTGAACGAACCCGGCTCTATGACTTCGTTCCGCTCCTCCAAGCTTTGGATTTGAATCGCGAAGTCAACATTGATGCTCAGGCGTACCGCCAACTGCGTACCCTGCCGCGAGAAGTAACAAACGAAGGCAAGGACGCCTTTTGGTCGATGGCGCTGGCGCTGTCCTGCATGGGCGGGCGCGAGCTGACGGATTCCGTGGTGGAGACCGCCATGGCGGCGTTGGGCTGGGTCGACGATGACGGCGAGGAGCTTCGCGGTGCCGAGATTCGGGAGCTGTGCACGGCGTCGCTTAAGGTTTTGTCATCCCTCGGCGCCTATGGTGAAGACGCCGTCGCACCCGTGGATCGCCTGGACATTTACCGCGCCCTCATCCGCGGGTAGAGTATTCCGCCGTGACTGAACCTACTTCCACCCTGAAGACGCAGCTCGTGCGCTTTGTCTCCGTCGGTGTTTTCACCGCGGCCATCGACTATGGCCTCACCCTCTTCCTGACGTACCTGGGCCTGCACCGCTCCCTGGCCAAGGCGATAGGCTGGGTTTTCGGTACCATCGCCGCGTATGTAGCCAATGCTCGCTGGACTTTCGGTGCACAAGTATCTGGTCGTACCGCCGGTGCCGTGGGCATGCTGTACCTGTCTACCTTCGCCGTGCAGAACTTCCTGTATTGGGTGCTCAACGCTCCGCTGATCAGTCTGGGCTTCGAGGGCGCGCTGAAGGACACTATCGCTTTCGTCATCGCGCAGGGCGTGGCCACGGTGACTAACTTCGCCATTCAGCGCGTATTCATTTTTAAAGGCAAGTAACTATGGCTGGTCGCGCCGAACGCCTCTCACGATCGAATTCCCTGCACGCGCAGGGCGCGAAGTTCGCCATTACGGGAGCCATTGCCGCGCTTATCGACGTCTCCCTGACCTGGCTTTTTCAAATTGGTTTAGGGGTGTTCGGGGACGTGGGCTCCCGAACTGTCGGCTTTGCTGTGGGCACCTTCGTGGCTTATTTATTGAATCGGCGGTGGACCTTCAACGCTCGGGCATCGAAGCGCCGCTTTGCCGCGGTGTTTGCCACCTATGCCATGACCTATGCGATCAATATTTTGTTATACCGCTGGGCCTTCCCCTTTTTCGACCACAACCTGGAGTGGCCCTCGTCCTGGGCACTGGCGGTGGCGTTTGTGATTGCGCAAGGCACGGCAACACTCATCAACTTCTTCGTGCAGCGGTGGGTCATTTTCCGCAGCACGCGCAAGTCCTTTGAGGTTTAGGGCCTGCGGAAGTCTTCCTTGCGGCCACGGTTGTGCAGGCGCAGCCATTCCATGAATCCCTTCACGTCATGTTGCTGGACCAGGAAAAACCAGCCAAAACGTGCGAATTCCTGCGGCAGCAGCTTGCGCATGCCGCGCTGCCACAGAAGGTAGCCGCGGTTGCGGTAGGTAAAGAAGCGCTTGAACTCGCCCTCCGGATATTGCGTATGCATTTTGCCACCGAGGATGGGCTTGAACTCGTCGGAGCCGTCCGGGTGCAGGTAGCTGGTGGTCAGCGCAGTGCCGAAGCTCAAGCCCGAGTTGACCAGGCGGCGGTGGTACTCCACCTCATCACCACGGATGAACAGGCGGTAATCTGGCACGCCGATGATCTCCATGGCCTCGGCGGAGATGAGCGCGCCGTTAAAAAGCGAGGCGATACCGGGCAGAAAGTCGCCCTCTAATTCGCTCATGTAGCGCCGCCATATCAGTCCCTGGCGAAGAGGGAAGGCGAGCTTGGCGGGCTCATTGATATTGCACACGGCGGGGGAGACTTCGTGGAGTGCGTTGTTTTCCGCAACGCGGTAGAGCTCCTCCAGCACGTGGTGGTCGGCGGGGCGGCCATCATCATCAGCGCACCACACTGCGTCCGCGCCGAGGGCGAGTGCGGTGAGGAATCCCAGCGCGAAGCCGCCCGCGCCACCGAGGTTGGTTTCGGAAGGCACATAGACGCCGCGCTCGCCGGCCAGTTCGTGGAGGAGATCCTCCACGGATTGTTCCGCACCGTTATCCACCACGATGACCCACTGCACCGGGTGTGTTTGGTTCACCACCTGTTCAAGGGAGGCGCGCAGCAGCTCCACGCGCTGGTGGGTGACGATCACAGCGGCCGTCGTTCCGGCCTGGGACAGAGTGGCAGTCATGCGTTCCATTGTGCCACCCGTGCTGAGCTATACGATGCTAACCATGGCTGTAAAAGGTATTGAAGAGATGTGGGCTCCTTTTGGGATTTCCGTACAGGTCGGCGAGCTGACCTTGCGGGTGCTGCGCGATAGTGACATCGCCGCCATCCACGGTGTTAGCGCCGCTGCGATATTTGGTGAGCCGCTTCCGGAGTACACGTTCCCCTGGCTGAAAGAGAAACCGGACCCGAGCTTCCGGTGGGCGCACCGCGCGCAGATGTCCCCGGAAGAATGGTCGCTCGACTTCGGAGTGCATCTTGATGGTGAGATCATCGGCTCGGTGGATCTGCGGGCGAAGAATTTTCCCGATAACCATGAGGTTGTAACCGGATCGTGGATCTACCACCACCTTCAGGGCCGCGGTATTGGTACGCAGATTCGTCACGCCGTTGCGGTCTTCTGCTTTGATTACTTGGGCGCGCGCCAGCTGCGCTCGGAGTGGGAGCCGGGGAACGAGGCGTCCCAGGCGGTATCACGCAAGCTGGGCTACACCATCAACGGCAACAAAGCAGTGCTGCGCAAAGAGGATTACCAGCCGGGGCCGGCAGTGACTGTCAGTGGCATGAGCGAGGAGCTGGGCGAGCTGCTTGGGGTGAGGTGCCCTAAGTGACGAAAGTATGACCGACCATTCGCTGGGGCCCGAAAAGTTTGGCAACTAGGGCAGTAGGAACAGCAAGGTTTCCGTGAAAACAAGTGAATTGTCGCCTGTTTTCACGGAAACTTAGGCGTTTTCCTCGTTATCGAAGCGCTTGCGCAAATCCCGCACGTACTCGCCCACCTCGGGGCCTTCGTACTCGCCGACGACCTCGGAGACCTCGCCCACCGAGCGAATCTGACCGTGGTCGATCCACAAGGCGGTATCGCACAGCTGCGCCAGGAAGTCATTGGAGTGGGAAGCAAAGACTAGGATGCCGGAGCGTTTCACCAGGTCCTGGAGGCGGACGCGAGCCTTGGCCATGAAGGCGGCGTCGACGGCGCCGATTCCTTCGTCGAGAAGCAGGATCTCCGGCTCAATGGAGGTCACCACGCCCAGCGCTAGGCGCACGCGCATACCGGTGGAGTAGGTGCGCAGCGGCATGGAGAGGTAATCACCTAGCTCAGAGAATTCGGCGATCTCATCCATCTTGGCCTTCATCTGCTTGATGGTCTGGCCCAAGAAGAGGCCGCGGATGATGATGTTGTCGTAGCCGGAGACCTCCGGGTCCATGCCCACGCCGAGGTCGAAGACTGGTGCCACGCGCCCACGGACGTCGGCGGCGCCGCGAGTGGGCTCGTAGATGCCGGACAGCAGGCGCAGCAGAGTGGTTTTGCCCGCGCCGTTGTGGCCGACGAGGCCCACACGGTCGCCCTCGCGCAGGTGGAGGTTGATGTCTTTGAGTGCCTCCACCATGACCACGTTCTGGTCATTCTTGCCGATGGAGCCACCGGCCGTGGAGAGCATCGCCTTCTTGAGAGAGCGGGACTTGGCATCAAAGATGGGAAAGTCCACGCAAGCGTTATACGTATCAATGGAAACCATGGACGATCCTTTCTAGACCCAGTAGGAGACGCGGAAGCGCCACTGGCGCATGGCCAGGCCGGCGATGAGCAGACCGGCGACGGTGCAGGCGATGACGATGAGCCAGTGATAACCGGCGACGGGCTCGCCGATCATGGGGGCGCGGATGATCTCCATGTAGTGATACAGCGGGTTGATCTCAGCGATGCGTGCGCGGCTGGCCACGGCACCTCCCTGATCCTTCAGGGTGTTGGTCATCCACACGATCGGCGTGACGTAGAAGAGCAGCTGGGTCAGCGCCTCCAGCAGCGGGGCAACGTCACGGAAACGGGTGGCAATGATGCCGAAGAACATGGCAACCCACACGCCGTTAACCAGGAAGAGTCCTAGCGCAGGGATGAACAGGAAGAACTCCCAGCCCAAGTGGCGCGGGAAGATAAGAATGAGCAACAGCCAGATGATGAGGTTGTGACCCAAGAAAAGGGTTTGCCGCCAGACCAGGCGGTAGACGTGCACCGACAGTGGCGCGGGCAGCTGTTTGATTAAGCCCTCGTTGTCGATGAAGACCGTCGAGCCTTCTTTGATGGCGCCCGAAATGAAGTTCCACATAATCAGGCCCACGGTCACGTGGGGCAGGAACTCCGCCACGGGGATCTGGAAGAGCATGGAGTACAGCAGGCCAAGCGCCGCGGCCATGACACCGGTCGCGATGGTGATCCAGAACGGACCCAGCACCGAGCGGCGGTAGCGCTGCTTGATGTCTTGGATGCCCAGCTTGAACCACAGCTCGCGCTGGCGAGCGCCTTGCAGGAGATCGGCGAAGGCCGCCGACATGGTCATGGAACGCGAGGCCGGCTCCTCGCCGGGTGCAGGCGCGGAGGTCATGCGGGCGACGTCGTCACGCAGGTTTTTCTTGTCTTGCACGCCCTTCACCCTAGCGCGCACGTCCCACAAACACCTACACACACGCCCTTAACCTGGGAAAACACGGGCGAGCTGGGAAAACCGAGGGTTAGGAAAGATTCAGGTGGGGCGTATAGAGTAGGGGGCGTTCATCCGCATTGGGAGGAAGGGTTGAAGCATGACGGAACAGTATGACGTCGCCAGCGTGCGAGGTCTTTACACTGGTCTGTCCGATGGTTGGACCTACCTGAACGCGCATGCCGCGCCGCAGATTGCGGAGCGAGTGGCCTCTGGTGTTGCCCGTTCTTTCCGCATGTCCGCCACGGTGAAGCCGCTGGAGGACGCCGTGGGTGCGCACTCGGCGCACAACGATCCGGGGGAGCTCCACGCGGCTGACATGTATGCCTCTGCGCGCCGGGCGGTGGCGGATCTCACAGGTGCCACGGCGGAACGGGTCATCCTGGGCCCGTCCTTGCCGGTGCTCTACCAGTCCTTGGGCGTTGCACTGCGCCCGCTGCTGCGCCGCCAGTCTTCGGTGGTGCTTTCCCGCTTTGATTCGCCGGAGATGACACGCGCGTTTGAGCACGTGGGTGCTGATATTCGGTGGGCGCAGCCGGATTTGGGTACGGGCGAGCTCCCAGCCTTCCAGTACGCCGATCTGGTTGATGGCTCGACGCGATTCGTCGCTTTTTCCGCCGCGCACGAGCTGCTGGGCACGGTCACGCCGGCGTCGGAGATTATTGATTCGGTCCATGAGCGCTCGCGCGCCTGGGTGCTTGTCGACGTCTCATCGATCGCCCCCTACCGCCTCCTCGACTTTGATGCGATTGGGGCGGATATTCTCGGTGTGGATGTGGGCGCGCTGGGTGGCCCGCAGATGGCGGCGCTGGTCTTCCGCGATACCGCGATGTTCCGCCGCCTCGATGAGCTTGTTGTTGGCCCGGTCTCCGCGGGCTTAGCGGGTGGCGTTGGCCCCCTGGTGGACCATTTGGCGGAACTCGCCGGCGGGGAGCGGGGTTCGCGCCGCGTGCGCCTGACGCGTTCGATGCAAGCTCTCTCCGGCTATATGGAGGATCTCACCGGGGATCTTTACAGCTTGTTGGGCACGCTGCCGGCCGTTCACATCCTGGGTGTGACCGGTGAGGCAGCTGCCGACGCCTCCGATGACCGCCTCCCGCGCCTCACCTTCGCCGTGCGCGATGTTCCGGCGGATGTGATTCACCGCCGGCTCTTCGACAATGGCTTGGTCATTACGATCGCCCCGCACACCCCGCTGCTCACGGAGATGGGGGTGGAGGAGGTCGGCGGTGCCGTCACGGTTTCGCTGAGCCCGTTCAGCACGTACCACGACGTCGAGCACCTCACCCGCGTCGTGGCGTCGCTGGCTTAGACCTCGAGGACGAGCTTGCCCGTGACCTCGCCGGAGTCGAGGGCTTTGTGGGCTTCGGCGGCGCGAGCAAGCGCATACGTCGCGTGCAGGTAGTGCTTGACGCTGCCGTTCTCTAGCCAAGGCCAGACGTGTTTAACGGTATCCGCAACGATGGTGGCCTTGCCCTCCAACGAGCGGGAGCGCAGCGTGGTGCCCTGCAGGGTCAGGCGCTTGTTGAGGAGGATACCCATGTTGAGCTCGGCCTTCGTGCCACCCTGCATGCCGATGGTGACCATGTGGCCGCCCTTAGCCAGCGCAATGAGGTTCTTCTTGAGGTACTTCGCGCCCATGATGTCGAGGATGACATCACATTGGTTTTTCAGCTCCTCGGCGAAGTCCTGCTCGTTGTAATTGATGAGGATGTCCGCACCGAGCTCCTTGCAGGTCTCGAGTTTTTCGTCCGAGCCAGCCGTCACGGCGACGGTGGCGCCCAGTTGCTTCGCCACCTGGATGGCGAAGGTGCCGATGCCACCCGCGCCGCCGTGGATGAGGATGGTCTGGCCTTGAGTAAGACCAGCTTCCATAGCGATGTTGGACCAGACCGTGCAGGCCACCTCGATGACGGATGCGGCCTCGGCAAAGGAATAGCCGGTGGGGATGGGCAGCAGCTGGCCTTGGGGCACGGCCACGTACTCGGCGTAGCCGCCGCCGGCGAGCAGCGCGCCGACCTTGGAGCCCACCTCGACGTCGGTGTTGCCTGCATCGACGACCTCGCCTGCGACTTCGAGGCCGATAATCTCCGATGCGCCCTGCGGCGGCGGGTAGTGTCCGCGGGCCTGGAGCAGGTCGGCGCGGTTTACGCCGGCGGCTTTGACCTTAACGAGGACTTCGCCGTCTTGGAGTTGTGGTTTATTGGTTTCCCCCAACTCCAGCGAGTGTGGGTCTTCCAGGTTGGTCTGAATGATGGCTTTCATGCCACACCACCGTACTTAAATCCAATCATCCTCGACGAGGAAGCCGTTGACCGTGATAGCAGCAGCATTGGCCTGGCCCATGGCCATCGCCACCTGTGCGGCTGGATTGACCACGTTGCCTACTGCCCAGACGCGCGGGTGGCTGGTGGTACCGGTGAGATCGGCCTTGATCAGGCTGCCGCCCATCGCAGGGGGCGGACTGTGGCGCTCGAGGTTGAGGTCAGCGAGGAACTCATCGTGGGGGCGGGGAATGGGCATGTAAAACAGTGCATCGACGGCATGCTCGTCGCTTTCCAGCAGGACTTTTCCGTCTTGGAAGGTGGTGACGGGGCCGTCGATAAGCGCAATGCCCCGCCGAGTCAGGTCCGCGCGCTGCTCGTCGGTGAATTCCATTCCATTGGTGAAGAAGGTGATGTCCTTCGACCACTGGCGCAGAACCGCGGCATGGTGGAAGGAGAACTCGCCGATGTAGAGCACGCCGAGCTTCTTGTCCGCCACCTCGTATCCGTGGCAGTAGGGGCAGTGGAGGACCGTATTTCCCCAGTTTTCTTCCAAGCCCGGGATGTTGGGGTGCTCGTCGTCCACGCCGCTGGCGACGATGATGGAGCGGGCAGCGACGGTCTCACCGTTGCTCAACGTGGCGGTGAGCGTGCGGTCATTATCGGTGACGGAATCCACGGTGGCGTTTATGATCTGCGCGCCATAGCTGCGCAGCTGCTCCTTGCCGCGCTCCTGGAACTCAAGCGGTGGTGTGCCTTCGAGGGCGATGACACCGTGGATTTCGTGGGCGAAGCGGTTGCGGGGAGTGGCGGAATCAACAACGAGGACACTGCGGCGGGCACGGACCATGACCAGTGCTGCCTGAAGGCCGGCCGCGCCACCGCCGATGATGAGGGTATCTACTGTCTGCATGGGCCCGAGTAAACCAGAAGAGGGCCCAGCGGCGGTGGAGGGCACCTTGGGTATCCTTTGGGTGTCGTTGAGTCTTGAAGGAGCAAGAAAGTAGCATGACCCACCCCTCCGCTGTCTCTCAGGAGGGCATCCGATCCCGTGCCCTGCGTTTCGCACCGCGCCGCTCGGACTGGTCCCGCGCGACGATCGGGCGCGACCTCTCGGCAGGCCTCATGGTGGCCCTCGTTGCACTCCCCTTGGCGCTCGGCTTTGGTGTTGCGTCCGGTGTCGGCGCGGCAGCCGGAATTACGACGGCCATCGTCGCGGGCATCCTGGCCGCGATCTTCGGCGGTAGCAATGTCCAGGTAAGCGGCCCGACCGGCGCAATGACGGTCGTGTTAATCCCGATCGTGGCTGACCATGGTGCCGACGGAGTGCTCGTTGTCGGCGTGCTGTCGGGGCTCATGCTGCTCTTGCTGGCATTCACCGGCGCTGGCCGCGCGATGAAGTACATGCCGTTGCCTGTCGTCGAAGGTTTCACAGCCGGTATTGCGGTGATCATCGGCCTCCAGCAGCTGCCTGCTGCACTCGGTGTTGACGTGGACGGCGAGAAGGTCCTTGGCTTGGCGTGGGGCGCAATCAAAGCTTGGTTAGATGCGCCGGCATGGCAAGCACCCGTGATGACCCTCGCGGTGGCGGCCGGAATCGTGCTTGCTGCGCGCATTCGTAGTGGCTTTCCCGCGGCGCTGGTGTTGGTAGCTGCCGCGACGGCCATCAACATGCTGGCAGACAGCGGTCTGAAGACTATCGGCTACATCCCGTCGACGTTGCCTGCCCCGCGCTTGCCGCAGATCCCGTGGGAGCACCTGGATTCCTTGCTGTTGGCGGCGGTCGCCGTCGCAGCGCTCGGTGCGTTGGAGTCCTTGCTGTCCGCGACGGTCGCTGACGCAATGACAGTCGGCGACCGGCACGATCCCGACCGCGAGCTCTTTGGGCAGGGCGTGGCCAACGTCGTCGCGCCCCTGTTCGGTGGTATTCCCGCGACCGCCGCGATCGCCCGAACTGCCGTCAACGTGCGAGCAGGCGCAGGCACACGCCTGGCAGCTGTGTTTCATTCGCTGCTCTTGCTCGTCGCCGTGCTCGTCGCGGCCCGGTGGGTGGGCGAGATCCCTCTCGCCGCGCTCGCCGGCGTGCTCATCGCCACTGCGATCCAGATGATCCACCCGCGGAACCTCCGCTCGGTGGTGCGCGCCACCAAGGGCGACGGGGCTACCCTGCTCATCACGGCTGTCGCCACCGTCGTGTTCGACCTTGTCGTCGCCGTGCTCATCGGCCTTGTTATAGCGGGCTTCTTCGCGCTGCGCGATACTGCCCGCACGGCGGTGTTAGAGGCCGCCCCATTGGAGACGGGAGACCACCGCGACAAGGAACGCGAGCTTCTCGACGAGCACATCGCCGCCTTCCGCTTGGAAGGCCCACTCTTCTTTGGTGCAGCGCACGATTTCCTCCTCGATCTCGCTGATGCCTCGTCGGTCAAGGTTGTCGTGCTCCGCATGCGTTATCTCACGACGATCGACGCCACCGGCGCCCAAATGCTCGCCGACACGATCGGACACCTCGAACGCCGCGACACCACGGTCTTACTTGCAGCCACGAAGCCCGAACATGTTCCGGTGTTGCGCGAACTTGGTGTATTCGACCAGCTTGCACACGAGAATCACGTTTTTGACGACACTCTCGACGCTATCGCTCACGCCCGGCTGCATGTCTCGCGCATTCAGCATGAGGAGTCGGATGGCGCAAGCGCGGCGTCGCAAAGCAATCAGCACGACGAGTAGCACTGTCGAGTCGAATTCTTCTCCCGCGGCGGAGTCTAGTACTCTGAACGTGTTGCGCGCGGTGCATGCTGACGCGTGACGAGGAGGCGTGGCAGAGCGGCCGAATGCACTGGTCTTGAAAACCAGCGTGGGGAAACTCACCGCGGGTTCAAATCCCGCCGCCTCCGCCAATTTTTTTGGTGATTACACCAAAATCTTGCGTAAATTTAGCAATGGCACTGGGCTATTCTAGTTCCATGGCCAATCGGCAAATATTCCTCCGCCCAGAGTACAGCCACCCAAGCTCGCTGTGGCCGTCTAAAGAACTCATAGTTTCTGGGGCTAATAGAATCGGATTCTATCTTCCTGAAGACTTAGGAATTGAGTCCGATCTGGGACGCGAAATCCTTGAGTGGACGGAGGAGTTTCAGCAGAATTTCCTCGAGATACCCGATAGCTTTCGCCAGCGTCCGCGTTGGAAGGGGCAATTCGATAGATTTCGATGGTACGACGCGGGTTGGCGTATTACTCACCAATTAAGGGAGCAATTTCCATCGGTACAGATTGTTCCCCAGTTCGCTCAATTCGTTTTCTCCGTTAATGAGCGAAGAGAAAATGCAGGGAAGAAGCCCTTATGCCTCCCCGGAGAACAACTCACAGGGTTTGTATGCATTAGGGATGTGAGGAATGGCGATTAAGGGAAGTTATCGCTTTACGGCGTCAGGCATTGTCTCCGTTGTTCATCGCTGCAGTCACCCAGCTCAGAACGCATCCCACTAGTAGGAACCCGCTAATTTGCAGGTGGGTGGCCCAGTTTCCGCCGCCGCCAGGCAAGGCGAGAAAAATTGAAAATGCAACTGCGGCAAGGCAGTGGAGGGTCAACCGGCTATGTGCGCCTAGACGTCGTTGTGGCCAGGCTTTTTCGATGGCCCAGCTCACTGCTGTGAGAATGGCGTAAAAGGTGATTCCCGCTAAGGCCCCTGGAACAAGGTAGAGCATGGATTCATCTCCTCTCGGGGGGGGAATAATGGTTGTGGTAAGGAAGGCGGTTTCGTGATGTCAGAGGATAACTATTCGGCGTGGGTAGAGACTGATTATCTTTTCGGCTCCCCAGTCAATGCTCGCCGGCTATTGGAGTCTTACGAGCAAGTACTGGACGGAAAGGCTAAGGAGCACGACATCGATCTAGATGTGTAAGAACTATCTTCCGATCGAAGTGGAGTATTCACCTTCTGGCAGGGTGGAACCGGTATTGTTTATCTGAGAGGAATTTTGCCTATTTCCGGTAAACATCTCGTCGGTGAGCAACGCGCAGGACGAGCACCACGAGTTTTCCGTCTATGATTTCATAAACCACGCGATAGTGTCCGACTCGAATTCTGTACAGGTCATCTGAAGCTTTTAGTTTCTTTACTCCATCCGGGCGAGGGGTAACGGCTAAGTCTTCGATTGCAGCAAGTAGTCGCCTTTGTGTCGGTCTGTCGAGCTTGCGTAATTCCTTGGCTGCGGATGCCTTATAGGTGATGCGATAAGTGGAGTTAGCCATAGAAGGCGATTAGGTGAGTCCGAGTTCTTTTTTAAGGTCTTCGTGTGAAATCTCTACGGACTCTCCTCGGGCAAGTTCAGCGGCCTGAACATCTTCACGATCTTCCAGTGCTTCGACTGCGCGGGCGAAAAATGAGGGAGAGACGACAAAAGCGCGAACACGGCTTCCACGGCTAGTGATGGCGACGGGTGTGTGCTGTGCCTCTTCAAGAATTTGGCTTTGGGATTGGCGGAATTGGCTGGATGCCACTGACATCGTTTCCATACTACGAATGTACATCTTGTACAATTCGGTGGGCAAGGGTTGCGGGATATCGGGTTGCTATTTATCCGATCCGCCCCGCCAAGATGCGAGGTAGCGCCTCCGCTGCGGTGGCGGTGACCACCACGCTGGCAAGCGGCGAGAGGTCCGTGGGCTGCGGGGTGACTTCCACGATGGGGATGCCGCGCGCGTGGGCAATCTGCGGCAGGCCGGCGGCAGGGTAGACCACGCCGGAGGTTCCAACGATGAGCAGCGCGTCCGCGGTGGACATGCGGCGCTCGGCCTCGGCCCATTCGTCGTCGGGCAGGGCCTCGCCGAACCACACCACGCCCGGGCGCACGAGCCCGCCGCACACGGGGCATTCGGGTGGGGTGATGCTCTCGACCGGTTCGCTCGGCAGTGCAATGTCCTCGTCATACGGCGTATCGCAGTCGGTGCAGCGGAATGCGAACAAGGAGCCATGCAGGTGAACCACGTCTTGGCTTCCGGCGCGCTCGTGCAGGTTATCGATGTTTTGCGTGGTCACCGTCATGCCGCGTGCGGCAGCAATTGCGCGGTGCCCGGCGTTGGGCGCGGCCCGCTGCGCCAGCTGGGCGCGCCACAGGTACCAGGCGAACATGGGCTTAGGATCATTGCGCCATGCGCTTATCGACGCCATCGCCACCGGATCCACGTTCTCCCAAATGCCCGTCTGCGCATCGCGGTACGTGGCGATGCCGCTATCCGCGCTCATGCCCGCGCCGGTGAACACCTCGACGTGGGTGGCATCAGAAAGAATCGAGTGTGCGCGCTCAAACAGGTGCTCCATATGCCTAGAGTACGGCGATGAGCACGCAGAATGCTATGGATGCAGTGAGGGCGATGCCCATGCGCCACAGGTAGCGCCGGCCCGGTTCGTGCGCGGTGTTGATCTGCAGCTTCGATGGATTCGTGGGGAAGACTGCCATGCACATGGGGTCTGTGGGCTCGTTGTAGACGCCCATGCCACCGGCAAAACGAAGTGCTTCGTTGCGAACCTTTTCATCATCGTCGGTTGGTATGGCTTTCACAGCCTTCGCAGATGTCAGCGTTAACCGGACGCCCTGAATCATGATGAACACGGTGAAGGCTATCCACGCGGCCACGAGGAGAAAGCCCGAGAAGGGGATATCCGGAATGACGGTGCAGACCGCAGTGAGGCACACGCAGGCCGTCATGGTGAGGACTGTCTGGGCAATGAACGTGGAGGTCTTTCCAGTGAGCAGCTCCGCGCGCTGTGCCGTGGCCTCGGAGAACGGAAGAGTTGACTCTGCCGGAACATCCATTGTTTTTCGAGCCAGCGAGATCGGCGGCACGCACAGCGGCAGCGCAATGGCGAACACAACGCCGATCCACACCAGGACCGTTGCGTTGAGGAAAGATTTGGGCTCGAAGCGGTCCGGGTTGCCCGAGCCATCGAAGTGGACCGGGATGGGATCAGGCACCGAATCCCAGCGCAGCAGCATGTACACCAGCGTGAGAGCACACACCACAGCGGTAGCGACGTAATACTGGCGGCTTCTCATGCCAGTGAGTTTACAAGGCGACCGGCCGAGGACCTCTGCGAAAGGCGTCTGGCAAAAGGCATCTGTCAAAAGGCATCTTTGGGATTAAAACGCCATTTGCGCGGGGGTAAAAGGCGTTTTTGGCTCTGAAAACGCCTTCTGGTTGATGCCTTTTACAAGATGCCATGTGAGCAGAGGAGACTGAGCAAGAGTGCGGGCTATGTGTCGTTGTGCTCTTGCCAGGCGTCGATGCCGCCGCGCAGCGAGTAGACGCTGCTGAAGCCGTGGGCGCGGAATGGATCTTCATTGGAGATGTGCTTAAAGGGCGACCGGCTGATTCTTTCCACGCTACGTGGTCTGGGTGAGCAGGTAGAGTCGAGCCCAAGCTGACCAAGAACCGGAAAGGACAGTAGCCGGCAATGGAACCTTATGTTGGAATTGTCGTGATGGAGCTTGCTAAAAAGTCCAGTTCATCTGCCCAAAGCTTCTTCCGCGAGGACTTTTATATTGTGTATGCGGAGTCGGAAGAGAAGGCTCGAGAGCGCGTTGAAGCGATGGCGAACGAGCAGGCCGATGGTGAGGACGTGAAGGTACGGCATATCGTGGATGTCGCGCCAGCCCTCTATGGTTATGTAGACCGCGATTGTGATCTCTACTCGCGGCACTTTGCGAACCTAGAGGACTACGAGCGTTTCGAGATGAAGCTCGGCGGAACCGACCCGTTGGCTGATTAATCGTAGACTTCGCGAAGAAACCTGCTGACTCTCTTCTGCATTGGCCTGGCTAGCTTTCGGAAGGCTTTCGCACCGCGCGGCGTGAAGTTAATTCTCCACGCTACGTTCGGCCTCTAGGTCATCGAGAGAAATGGTCTCTAGCTCGCCTAGGCGTCGGCTTCGGCCGAGAGTTCGGAGATGTGCTCTTGCCAGGCGTCGATGCCGCCGCGCAGCGAGTAGACGTTTCTGAAGCCGCGGGCGCGCAGGGCCTCGACGGCCTGGGCGGAGCGCAGGCCGCTGGCGCAGTAGAGGACGGCAAGGTCGGCGGGGTCTAGGGTCGGGTTGTGGCCGGCGAGGATCTCATCGAGCGGGAGGTGCTGCGAGCCGGGGATGAGGGAGGCGGCGCGCTCGGGGGAGGTGCGGACGTCGATAAGCGTGGCGTCCTCTGGGATCTCGCGGATGTCCGTGGGGTTGTCGGGGCGCGCCGGGGTGGCGCCGTTCGCGCGCACGGGGATGTATTCCCAGGTCCCGGCGAGGGAATCGTAGTAGCCCAGCGTGCCGATGAGCGGGGTGCCGATGCCCGTGAGGAGCTTGAGCGCTTCGACAGCCAGGGCGGAGCCGGCCACGCCGACGACCGGTCCCAGCACGCCGGCCTGCGAACAGGAGGGCACCTGCGGATCGGTGGGGAAGAGGTCCTCGTAGACCGGGCCGTGGCCGGAGTGGAAGACGGTGAGCTGCGCGTCGTATCCCAGAAGCGAGGCCCACACGTGCGGAATGTCCAGCTCATGGGCGGACCAGGAGGCAAGGTGGCGGGAGTAGAAGTTATCGGTGCCGTCGATGATGAGGTCAGCGCCGCGCAGCTGGTCGAGGGCGGTATCGGGCGTGAGGCGTGAGAACTGCTCGACGGTGCACTCCGGGTTGAGGGCACTCAAAGCCGCAGCGGCGGATTCGGTTTTGGGCTGGCCCACGGTTGCTGTGCTGTGGATGACTTGGCGGTGCAGGTTGGAGAGGGAAACGGTGTCGTCGTCGAAAAGCAGGATGCGCCCCACGCCCGCGCCTGCCAGGTAGAGCAGGGCAGGCGAGCCCAGGCCACCGGCGCCGATGACGGCGACGGTAGAAGAGCGAAGCTGTTCCTGTGTGGAGCTTCCCCAGAGGGTTTCCTGGCGTGCATAACGTGAGCTCATTCCAGGCCTACCCAGGTGATGGTGTCATCGGTGTGGAGCTGTTCTTTCCAGATGGGGACTTCCGCCTTGACGCGGTCGGCGCAGGTCGACGCTGCTTCGAAGGCGTCCTTGCGGTGTGCGGAGGCGGCGGCGACGATGAAGGCGGACTCGCCGATTTCTAGTGCTCCAGTGCGGTGCGCGCACCAAAGCCGGACGGCGGGGAAAGCGGCGGCGACTTCGCCGGCGACGCGCTCGATCTCCTGCTGGGCTGAGGGGTGCGCGGTGTAGGTCAGGAGCTTAACGCCCCGGCCGGAATCGTGGTTGCGCACGATGCCGTCGAATAAAACGACGGCACCCGTTTCCGCGGTGGCGATGTCGGGGGCCGTGATGGGCTCAGCACTGATGTGCGCGCCGAGTAGGCCGAAGTTAATGCTCATTGATGCCTTCCAGCTGGTTGATGATGTGGTGAAGAACTGGTTCGAGGACCGCGCAGCCGTCTTTGGCCGCACCCGTAGAGCCGGGGAGGGCCATGGCGAAAGTCCGACCAGAAACGCCCGCAACGGTACGCGAGAGTGCCGCGGTGGGGATGGCCGCTGAGTGCGCGTAGAAGGCGTGGGCCAGGCCGGGCAGTTCGCGCTCCACGTGCGGGGTGAGCGCTTCGACGGTGCGGTCATCCGGCGTGATGCCGGTGCCGCCGGAGGTGAGGATTACGGAGGGCGCATCGGCGAAGGCAGTGGCGAGGGCTGAGTCGATATCGGCGTCCGCGACGACGAGGGGCTGCGGGGTATCGAAACCTTGCTCACGAAGGAAGTTCACCAGGATGGGTCCGGAGCGGTCCTCGTACTCACCGGCGGCGGCGCGGGTCGAGGCAACGATGACGAGTGCGCGGCGGGTCATGAGAGCGGGAACACCTCCACGAGGTCGCCGGCTGAAAGCTGCGTGTTAGCCGGGATACGGATGAGGGCAGTAGCGCCGATGGCTTGGGACATCAGGTGGGAGCCGGTGCCGCCGAGGAAGGAGGCTTCGGCGGTGCCATCGGAAATGTTGATAGTTCCACGGCGGAACTGTTCACGGTTGTTGAGGCCTTCGGCGGGCTCAGTAAGGTGTGCTCTAAATGGAGCGGGAGCGCGGCCGATAACGGGTGCCAAGTAGAGGCGAAAACTTACTAGCGTGGAGATCGGGTTGCCGGGGAAGCAGACAACGGGAACCTCCCCCAAACGCGACAGGCCCTGCGGGCCGCCGGGCTGCTGCGCCACGTGGCCGAACCAGCCGTCCTCTTCGAAGATCTGGCGGATGACCTCAAACTTTCCGTGGGAGATGCCGCCGGAGGTGACGATGACATCGGGGCGGTGGGTGATGACCGCTTCGGTGAGGTCCGCGCGCAGGGCAGAAGGATCGTCATTCGTGCGCACGAAGCCGGCTACGTCGATGCCATACTGCGCAGCCAAGGCCGCGAGCATCGGTGCATTGGAATCGGGGATGGTGGCCTCGCCCGTGCCACCGATTTCCGCGCCGCCGGTGCAGATGAGGATGCGGGCGGGCGCGTATGTGAGGACCTCGGCCAGGCCCTGGGAGGCGAGGGTGGCGATGGAGGGGGCGTCGAGAAGCGCGTGCTCGTTGATGAGGGTCGTGCCGGCCTGGACATCGGAGCCGGCACGGCGGATGAACTGCTCGGGGACTGCCGGCACGGTGACCGTGGCGCCCTCCTCGGGGAAGTGCGGGGGCTCGCAGTGCTCGACGGGGACGATGGTAGCGGTGCCTTCGGGGATTTTGGCGCCGGTCATGATGGGAAGGGCGGTGCCTTCGGTGAGGTCCACCGGAGGATCACCCGCCGCAATGGTGCGGCCGACGGTGAAGGCGCCGCCGTGTGTAGTCGGAAGAGCATAGCCATCCATCTGCGAATTATCGAAAGGCGGAAGGTTGTGTTCCGCGCGGTACGTCGCAGCGGCACGGCGTCCGAAGGCGCTGCTCAGGGGAGTGGACACCATCCGGGGCTGCGGAAGGGCCGCGCGAACGGCGGCGAGGTGTTCCTCATAGGTGCGCATCGGGTTCCTTCCTGTCGCAGAGGCTGGCATAGTGGCAACCATGGTTGACATACACTACTTTGCCGCAGCCCGCGCTGCCGCGGGGCGCGCGCAAGACACGGCGCAGGCGGCGACCTTGGGGGAGTTGCTGGACGTGTTGCGTGCTCGGCATACTGGCAGCACCGAGGCCGGCATGAGCTTTGCGGAGGTGCTGGAGCGCTGCACCTTCCTGGTGGATGGCGCGAGCGCTACCGAGGACGCCGTGCTTGCCGACGCTTCCCGTGTCGACGTCCTCCCGCCTTTTGCTGGGGGTTAGTTGCGGACCCGCAGCGGGCTGGTGAAGAAGTTCACCACGCCGGAGACAACCGCAAGCACAATCGCGCCGATGATGGCGGCACCCCAACCGTCGATGACGAGCGAGTCCATGAGCGCGCTGACGAGGAGCAGGACCGCGCCGTTGATGACGAGCGCGAAGAGGCCCAGTGTGAGGCAGGTCAGCGGTGCGCCGAGGAAGCGAAGTACCGGGGTGACGACCTCGTTGACGATGATGAAGACCGCCGCGATGAGCAGGAAATTCTGGGTGGTCGCAGGAACGATGTCGATTCCAGGGACAATCGCCACTACTGCCCAGAAGGCCACCGCGACGGCAATGACGTTGAGTGCAAAATTGATAAATATCTTCACAACTGCACTCTAACGCGGAAACTAACCCTCTGCACCGAAGGCAGCGTCCCAGGCCTTAAGCAGGATTTCGGTTTCCTCCGCCGTGGTGACGGAAATGCGCACGCCCTCGGGGAAGGCGCGGACCAGGACGTCATTCTCCGCGAGTTTTGCGGCGACGTCCTGCGGGGAGCCCAGCTTCGCGATGCTGTCGGCGGCAAACCAGATGTGGTTGGCCTGGGACTCCGGAACCCCAAAGTCCGCGAAGTGCGTGACCAGGCGGTCGCGCTGCTCAACGGTCTCATCGGTGCGCTCGCGTAGCTCCTTCTGGGCGGCCAACGAGGCCACCGCACCCGCCTGCGCGATGGAGTTCACGGAGAAGGGGATGGCCACTTTGCTTAAGGCCTCGATGATCTCGGCGTTGCCGAAGGCATAGCCCAAACGGACACCGGCCAGGCCATAGGCCTTGGAGAAGGTGCGCAGGCCAATGACGTTGTCGTGGGTGTGGACATAGTCGGTGGCCAGCGGGACGGCGTCGTTGCGGTTGTACTCGATGTAGGCCTCATCGAGCGCCACGATGACGTCCTTCGGGACCTTGGCCAGGAAGGCGTCGAACTCCTCCTTGGTGATGATGGAGCCGGTGGGGTTATTCGGGTTGCACACGAAGATCAGGCGGGTCTTGTCCGTGATGGCAGCCGCCATGGCCTCCAAGTCCACGCGGTGATCCGCGGTGAGCGGAACCTTGACCGGGGTGGCGCCCACGACCTGCGCGAAGATGGGATAAGCCTCGAAGGAGCGCCAGGGGAAGACAATCTCATCACCGGGCACGGAGGTGATCTGCACCAGCTGCTGGCAAATGGCGGAGGACCCCGCACCGGTGGTGACCTGCTCTGGGGTGACACCGAGGTTTTCGGCGAGTGCCTTGCGGATTTCCACCGCGCCCATGTCCGGGTAACGGTTGACGTGCGCGGCAGCAGCCTCCATGGCTTTGAGCGCGCCGGGCAGCGGCTCCTGAGTTGCCTCGTTGGAGGAGAGCTTCAAGGCGTGCTCGGCATTCTTGCCGGGAACGTAGGCGGGCAGGGAGGAAAGGTCTGGTCGAATCATGTTCTCTACCTTAGGCGTTGCGGGGGCCGCGAGGGCCGAAGTCGAAATCAGCGGTCTGCGGGCCGAAGACTTGCAGGCCCTTCGGCGCGTCGAAGGCGTCGAGGCGCACCTCGAGGAAGGCACCGCGCTCCGGGTGGGCGGCGATGTTCTCGAGGGCCTTCGCCAGCTCGCCTTCGGTGGAGGCCACGTAGGACTCCATCGAGGTGTCCTTCTTGAACACCTTCGGCAGCGCCGTGTAATCCCACATTTGGATCTCGTTGTACTCGCGTTCCATGCCCAGGATGTAGCGCTCGATGGTGTAGCCATCGTTGTTAACCAGCACGATGATGGGCTTGAGGTCCTGGCGCAGGATGGTGGACAGCTCCTGTGCGGTGAGCTGGAAGGAACCATCGCCGATGAAGAGGACGTGGCGGCGCTCCGGGTTGGCCAGCTGCGAGCCCAGCACGCAGGGGAGGGTAAAGCCGATGGAACCCCAGATGGTGGAGTTAATGTACTGCACGCCCTCGGGCATGCGCTGCTGGCCCAGGCCGATATTGGAGGTGCCGGCTTCGGCGATGACCACGTCATCTTCCTGGATGAAGCCGAGCATCTGCGGCCAGATGCGCTCCTGGGTCAGCGGGGCATCCGGGTTCGGCTCGAAGGCCTCGGGCTGGAATTCCTTGGTTGTGGTTGCCTCCGCTTCCGGGATGCGGTCCAGGAGGACGTCGAGAAGCTCCAGCGTATTGATGCCCACGAAGAATTCACCGTCGGCGTTGAGGTGCTGGTCGCCGAAGTTATAGACGCGGGCGTCGGCCAGGTTGTGGGTGAAGGAGCCGGAGTTGACCTCGATGAAGCGCGGGTTCGTGGTGACTAGGAAGTCGGACTTTTCGATGCGCTCCTGCACGCCCGGGGCAGAGGCCGCGCCGTTGTAGGTGCCGATGAAGAGCGGGTGGCGCTCAGACAAGATGGCCTTGCCGGAGGAGAGCTGGGAGTAGGGCAGCTGGGCCTTGTCGATGATGGCGCGGAATTTCTCCGTGAAACCGTGGCGGTTGGTGTCCTGGTCGATGAGGATGATCGGGTCCTTGGCCTTCGCGAGGTGCTCCAGCACGTAGTCCGCAGCGGCGTTCAGGCGCTCCGGATCGGAGGTTGCGAGCTCGGTGGAGAAAGGTTCGTCGGGGACCTCGATGGTCAGGTGAGTGATATCGGAAGGAATCTGGATGTGGACCGGGCGCTTCTCGCGCAGGCAGGTGTGCAGGGCGCGGTCGAATTCCTCGACCACGTTCATGGGGGACACGCGTGTGGCCACTTCGGTGAAGGGCGCGAAGGAATCCAGCATGTTGGCATAGTCGCCGTCGGCAAGCGAGTGGTGCAGGTTCCAGCGGAACTCCGTGGCGTACTGCGGCGGCGCGCCTGCCAGCGACACCAGCGGGACGTGCTCAGCGCGGGCACCAGCGATGCCGTTGAGTGCGGAAAGCTCGCCCACGCCATAGGTGGTGAGCAGGCAGCCCACGCCCTTCTGGCGGGCATAGCCGTCGGCAGCATAGGCGGCGTTGAGCTCGTTGCAGGCGCCGACGAAGCGGATGCCCTCGGAAGCTTCAATCTGCTCGAGGAAGCTCAGGTTGAAGTCACCGGGTACGCCGATGATTTCAGTAATGCCGATGGCCTTGAGGCGGTCCAGGATGAAATCACCAATGGTGGTCTGCATGAGAGGGTCCTTTCTATTTGTTTCGGGCGTCGTGGCGCTTCTTGCCCAGCCAGATGAGGGCCAAGGTCACAATCCAACAGGGTAGGACAATGGCGCCGGTGCGGTAGTCGGGCAGCATGAACATCAAAACAATGACGAGTGCGAAGAAGGCCAAGCACAGGTAGTTGGCAAAGGGGTAGAGGGGCGCGCGGAAGGCCGCGTCCGGGCAGCGCTTGCGGAAATTCAGGTGTGCAAGGGCGATGGCGGACCAGGAGATGAGCTCCGCACCAACGATGATGGCGAGGAGAACAATCAGGATCTTGCCCTCGAAGAGGAAGTTAAGTAGCACGGCCGAGCCCATGAGTAAAGAGTTGAAGAGCAAGGCGCGAACCGGCACGCCCTTGGCGCTGACGGAATTGAAGAAGGGTGGGGCTTGGCCGCCGCGGGAGAGGTCCCGCAGCATGCGCGCGCCGGAGAAGGTCATGGTGTTGAACACGGAGACGGCGGCGACCAGCACGATGAGGTTAAGGCCCGTGGCGGCGGCCGTAATGCCCAGGGTGCTCAGTGCGCGCACGAAGGGTGAGGTGGAAGTATCGAGTTCATTCCACGGGGCGAGCAGCACGATGATGCTGATGCCGCCGACGTAGAAGAGGAGGATGCGCCAGATGACGTTGTTGATGGCCTTGGGCAGGCTCTTGGCGGGATCCTGCGCCTCGCCTGCGGCGGTGCCGATGGAGATGATGCCGCCGAAGGAGAAAATCACCGCGACGAGGGAGAAGAGCATGCCGGTAGCGCCGTTGGGGAAGAAGCCACCGTGCTCGGTGATATTGCTTAAGCCCAGGGCGGGCTCCGGGGTGAGGCCAAAGACGATGGCCGCGCCGACGATGATCATGAGGATGAGCGCGGCGACCTTGATGAGGGAGAGCCAGAACTCTGCCTCGGCGAAGGCACCGACGTGCACCAGGTTGATGGCGGTGACGATGACGAGCGCGACGAGGGCGGTGAGCCAGTGGGGGATCCCGGGGAACCAGAAATCCATGATGGTGCCGGCGGCGGTGAGCTCCAGCATGCCGACGACGATGGTGGTAAACCACCAGTTCCAACCGGTGACAAAACCGGCGATGGGCCCGATGTACTCGCGGGCATAAGCACTGAAGGAGCCTGCGACGGGGTGCTCCACGGCCATCTCACCAAGCATGCGCATGATGAGGAAGATGATGAAGCCGCCGATGGCGTAGGCGGCGATAACGCCGGGACCGGCCTCCTGGATGGAGGCGCCGGAGCCTAAGAAGAGGCCCGTGCCGATGCACGAGCCAAAAGCGATCATTTGCAGGTGGCGCGACTTCATGCCGCGCTGCAGGCCGTCGTCAGTATTGCCGTTGTCGCTGGCGACAACGTCCTGTGCCCTGACGGGATGGTTGGTTGTGGTCATGTAGACGCCCTTCATGAACGTAAATATGTGACGTTAGTCATTGAACTGTAGGAGATTATGGCGCACCACAGTTTTGTTTGTCACTAGACAAGAAGCGGAAGTATCTTTGACATATGTCAAAAGTACCGCCCCCGCAGCTGACGAGCATCCAAGACATCGTCGACGAATGCGCCCAGATCCTGCAGCGCTCCGTTGAGGTGACCACCCCCGCCATCGCGGTGATTGCCGCTAGTGCGCAAATCGGTGCCATCGATAAGAACCGTGCGGCCTCTATTCTGAACCGCACCCCGCCCCCGGAACCCATCCCGTGGATGCTCAGCTTCGGCATTCAAGAGGCGGTGTTGCCGGTTCGCCTGCCCGCCAACCCGGGCTATGACATGCTGCCCCGCGTGGTCATCCCCCTGCGTCATGAGGATCGGCTCGTGGGCTACCTGTGGATTATTGATGAGCCCGCGCTGGGTGATGCCCCCTTGGTCCGCCTCGGTTCTTTAACGGCTCCGCTGGCCAGGCTTATCGACGAACGCGATGCTCCCCTCGCTGCCCGCGCCCAGCAGCTCGGCGAGCTGGCCCGCGAGGTGCTCACCGGTGATCCAGCCGCGCTGGCTGGGGCGCGTGAGCGCGATCTCTTGCCCTCCGATGGTGAGCTGACCGTGCATCGCGTGCTGGTGGAAGGCGATCAGCGCGCGGTGGCCGTGGAACTTGCCCGCCCGCTGGTGCGCCGGCCCTTCTTGGTCGCGGACTCTCATGATTCACTCGTGCTCGTTGAGTGCCGTCGCGATGACAAGGACACCGAGGCTCTCATGGAGGAGCTAAAGAGTGCTGCGCTCGTCGCCGGCGCCGAGGTGGTGGCGCGTGGCTCGGCGCCGACGGCCCCGCAGGCGCGACTCATGGCGGATGTGGCCAAGCTCTGCGGCCAGGATTCTCTGCGCTGGGAGGAGGCCGGCGCGTGGCGGCTGCTGCGCGGATGGGAGCTGACCTCAGCAACGGTGGCGGAGATGAGCCCGGATGCCGCGGTGCTTCTCGACGACCCCCGCAACTCCTACTGGCACACCCTGCTGACCTATTTTGAGCATTCCCGCAATGTCTCTGCGACCTCTAATGCACTCTATATTCACCGCGCTACACTGCATTACCGCCTAGACCGCGTGCGCGAGATTCTCGGGCCCGGCGTGCTGGATGACGGCTGGCGTTGCGCGGCTCTCTACGTGGCCCTCAAGCTGCATGCGGCGCTTCAGGGAAAGAATAGGGAAGCCCCATTTTGTCCCTAAGGGAAGCGCTCAGGTAGAGTGATGGACGATTCATTGCGAATCGCTGGAGACGTGCCAGAGCGGCCGAATGGGGCTCCCTGCTAAGGAGTTGACTTACTTGCGTAGGTCCGGAGGTTCAAATCCTCTCGTCTCCGCAAACTACAGAACCCGAGTCATCGTTTCACCGGTGGCTCGGGATTTTACGTTTTCAGTTCCTTCGTAGGCCCAGTCCGCGAGCAGAGAACTTAGAATGAAGGCACTGAGCTTAATCTGTGCTGGCTGGGAGCGTCATGGAGTTACTAGAAGGGCCAATTTGGGATGTGGAAAGTAACGCGAACATCGATCCCGATGAGAGCTTTGTCCGAATTATGCTGCATGAAGAAAGCGTTGTAGCTGAATTTACTATTGCCGAGCTGTGTAGTTTCTTTGGAATTAACGGTTTCGAATGTCTGCAGCGACAATTCAAGGCCTGGCATGACTTGAACGCTTTCGCGTGGGATTCAAAAGGGGAAGTTCACTGTGAACAGATCCCTTTCTCCGAATATTTTGTTCTTTCCAAAATTGATGAGTGCTATTCCCCGCAGCCACTTCCCGAAGCAACGAACGGCATAGTGAGATGGGGGATGAAAAAGAAGTAAATATCGGGCGAATGTGCTTGATGGCGAAATGGGGCAGGGTGGTTCCGAAGAATTTTCGGTCTCCTAATTCCGCACTAGCGTCAGGACCAATACACCGATTGAGAGCGCGAGCATGCCTGACTAGTTAATCCAGAATTCACTGCCGAGGAAGTGGGCGCGGACATGGGCTGCTGTGGCTGCGCAGAAATGTGCGATGATGCCAACCATGGCTGCGATACCTACGCCGGGGAACCAGAGACCGACGATGAGTCCTGTGGCTGCGAGGCGCTCTAAAACCGGAAGGGCCAGTTTGTCGGCTGCTAGATGCACCACATGGAAAGGGTCCATGACTTTGTCTGCTTGTGGTAGTTGCTCCTCGACTGCGGTGGCATATCCGGTGAACCCATCCATGCTCACCACCTGTATCTGCTCCCGGAAGCTGGGGTCGCGCTCTTTAAGCCACCCGCTTCAGCACGTCGGCAGATCTGCCCGGTCGCATGTCTAACAAACGAGCAGGCCCACGCCCGTCCACCAGCGGGGTAAGGTCAACAAGTATGGTCACCAGGTTTGATGCCTGGCCTGGTTTTCGGGTGTGTTTCCATACATGTTCATCGACTCCGAGGACGCGAACCCCGTCCAGGTGACAGGGGTCGCCGTAGACAAGCTGGCGGCAGGCATCTAGTGCGACTTTATTGACCAGGTCCCAGCCCACACCGAGTGCTTTGGCGGTAGCTGACACACTCATCCGATCAATAGCAAGGCGCTGCAAGATCCAGCGGGTGACCCGATAAGTGAGCTTGGCGCCGTCATCAGCGCAAGCCAGAGATTCTTGGAAGATCTTTCTCTTACATGAGGCGGCTGTACACCGGAATCTAGGAACTTTTACGTGCAGCCTAGTGGGGAATCCAACGACAGGAAGATCAACGAGTCGACGGGTGATGTGGTCGCGTAACTTGCCTGACTGTCCGCAGTCCGGGCACACGCCGACAACGGCTACTGGCGTGGCCTCAATGATGGTCAACGCTCCGGCATCAGCGGCACCGGTGATGGCAAGTCCGATTTCCGCGGTACGGCAGATGGTCCGATAGTGTCAGCAACGAGGTTTCCAGTAGGCTTCACAGTACGGGTCCCTGGTGGGTTTAGATGGTTGTGTAGGAACTTTCATCTTCACACCAGGGACCCCTACATGTTGTGGTGACCCGCTGAACCCGTCATGTTCTACCTCACCCCGCTACGCACCCCAAAACCGGAAGAGCCTCTAAAACCGGAAGGGTCAGCTAAGCACTGACCCGTTATGTATTATTGGGTTTCCATACGCTTAATGGCGATAAACCAAATTGAAGTACCCGACTTCGAAACTTGCACCTATAAAAGGAGATAGGGTTGTCGCTTTGGGAAAATAGAGACTACAAATTGCTAATGTCGGGGCAAACAGTAAATGTAGTCGGTAATCAAATAACTACTTTCGCCCTATTTCTTGTAGTTCTTAACGTTACTAATTCTCCATCCGCTGCAAGTTTTTCGTCAGGATTATTTGTCTTAAGTATGGTTGTTTTGGGTCTGCCAATCGGCCGACTAGTAGACAGATATTCAAGACTAGTAATTCTTAAAATTTCCGCCACACTTGGCGTCGTTGGTTCCCTGTTATGCGTCTTTGCGGCCAATGGACATTATCCGATATCTCTTTTTGCAGTTTCAGCTTTCTTGCTAGGGGGTATCTCCTCGGCTTTTGGTACGGCAGAACGCGCATTTCTTAAAGAACTAATCCCCCCGAACTTGTTAGCAAAAGCCATGGCCGTTAATCAAGGTCGATACTCGATCGGAACTTTAATTGGGCCACCAATTGCAGGTCTACTTATCTCGCATTCGGCGCAAGCTCCTTTTTGGGTTGATGCAGCCTCATTCTGCTGGGTTCTAGCTTGCCTTTTGTTAATTCGTTTCCGATCAAGCGAAACAGACTCTTCGGAAACCCTCAGCGAAACGCCTCCGCTACGCCCAGCATGGGATTGGCTACGTGGTCAAAAGCAGCTCTTCTCCATCGGTTGGTATAGCCCGTTGATGAATTTTTCATTTGCTGGAATAACAACACTTTCGCTACTTAGTTTAAAATATGCATCTTTCAGCTCATTCTCGTTGGGAATATATCAGGCTGCAATTGGATTAGCAGGCCTAATGGGCGCAGTGATTGCAGGAAAGCTAGTCGAAAAAGCGCAGGCCGGAAGGCTAATTCTTTACTCCATGTGTTTGTTCACTGTAGCGCTTGCAGTAACCATGGTAAATAGTACGTGCATTATTCTTGGAATGGTGTTGGCTGGATTGGTCCTGCCAGTTTTCAACGCGCCGTGTAGTGGCTTTTTTGTAAAATCAGTACCGCAAGAGTTTCAAGGACGTTGTACTGCGATTCTGTCAACATCTGCGATGGTAACCATGCCTATCGGAAATGCACTTGCCGGCGTGCTCTTCGAGCACTTCGGAGGGTTGACGGCAGTAGCCTTTTTTGCTTTGGTCTTGATTCTCTCAGATCTGTTTTTCATCAAGAAAGGCGACGTTAAATCCATTCGTTTATAGGAGTCTACTTCCCCTTGATGACGCTAATCGCCCCTGTTTCGGGAGGTATTGTCCGCTTTAAGTTGAGGGCTTGTTGGTGTATTAATTGCTTGATTTCGCTGCTTCAACCTATAGAACCCTAGTCACCGTTCACCGGTGGCTCGGGATCTGCGTTTGTTGTTGTCATTCTAGAAGCGGGTGCCAGCGCAGATCTCGGAAGCGGACAAAGCCCTGATCTTGGCTCAGTAGGGTTGCTTCTTCTATTACGGCCGCAGCTATCCAGGCATCAGGGATGTCGCTGGCTTTAAGTTTGTGCAAGCGCACCAATTCAGTGAAGGTTGTCCAGGTCCCTGGGCTGGAGCTTAAAAGGGTGCCGTTTGGGGCTTCTAAAATGGTATTGAGTGCAGTCAGCGCTTGCTGGGCGGTAAGTGGTTTGTGAAAAAGCTTGTGGTTCGTCATGACTCGAAGAAAGCCCGTTGCCACAACATCCAGGAGTCCAATTGTTTCATGCCGATTTAGAGCACTACTTAGCCATTGTTGAGCGGGTTTATGTTGCGGTGCAGCGGAGTGGAAGACATAAACAAGAATGTTGACATCAGGAATGATCATCGAGCACCGCCCACACAGCGTCTTTGTCGCTGAGATCAACTAGAGCCGGTCCGCCGCAATCGAAGGAGGGCAGGTTAACGGGGGTGCCTTCGGTACTGATGCGGGTTTCCTTCTTGAGGGCAGCGCGGACCGCCTCTTCGACGTATGAGCTCAAAGTGACATTGTTGGCTTTGGCTTGGACCTTCGTTTCTTCAAGGAGTTTCGGCGGGAGGTTTATCGTGGTGCGCATACCTTTAGGGTAGAAAGCATCAAGTCATCATTCAAGAGGTGCAATGATGTATCTGCCTTCAGGAAGCCGTGAAAGGTTGACTGGTGTCTTAATTCAGTGCGAGCGTCAGGATCAGTACTCCGATGGAGAGTGCGAGCATGCCTAAGCAGTTGATCCAGAATGCGCTGCCGAGGAAGTGGGCGCGGACATGGGCTGCTGCGGCTGCGCAGAAATATGCGATGACGCCAACCATGGCTGCGATACCTACGCCGGGGAACCAGAGGCCGGCGATGAGTCCTGTGGCTGCGAGGCATTTGATGACAATGAGTGCCCACCACCAGTCTTTGGGGAGTTTGACACCGCTGAGGCAGGCTTCGATGAAGGGGACTGGCTTGAGGGAGAGGGCGGCGTCGCCAAGCAGAATGGCTGCTAGCAGTAGGGAGGGCCAGGCCGGGGAGGATTCTAGGATCATTGGGTTACTCCAAATGCGGTGTTGAGGCGTTCGATCGATGCGGCGGCTTGGGATGTGAGGTGCTCGGTGTCGTAGATTCCGGCGGCCCAGCCGATGAGCAAGCCGAGGTAGACGTTGTACAGCAGGTTGGAGTACTCGGCCGCATCGTCGCTGCTGAGTCTGGAGCCGAGGCGCAGGGTGATTTCATCGGTCAGAAGCGTTTTGAGCGCGGTGAGCGCTTCGCCTTGGTTGCCTTGTTGGATGAGTGCCGCGCCGAACGCACGAGAGAGTTCTTCGTGGCCGGTAAACATCTGAAGGAATGGTTTGAGGACGTCGAGGAGACTATCGGATTGTCCCCGGATGTCGTCGTGGAGTTCTGAAATGTGTTGGCCAATGGTGCGAATGAGCAGCGTTTGTTTGTCGCCGACTCCCATGACGGTTCCCACGCTGACGCCAGCTTCGGATGCGATGGTCCGGATGCTGGTGGTGGCGTAGCCCTGGGTGAGGAAGAGATCATAGGCGGTGGCCAGGACCTTGCTGTCGGTGCCAGCTTTGGCGGCCGAACGCGACGAGTGAACGTGTTCAGTGAACATGTTCAAAAGGGTAGCTCTTGATGGTTTCGGGGTCAATGGTGCCGAGAGGCTGGCGGCTAGATCAGTGCGGGGAAGACGCGGTCACGCAACAGATGCGCAAGCTCGCGGTCGGGTGCTGCCGGGTTGACCCAGGCGGTGTCGCCGATTTCGGCGGCGGCGTGGGGGTCGTCGGTGGTGACGGTGCGGGTGCAGGTGAAGATGGTGCCGACAATGACTGAAACAGCAGGTAGGCCGAAGCCTAAAGGAGGCTAAATGTCAGCAGGGGGAATTGCAGCACGATACGCCTTCTTGCGGGCTCTCGCAAGGATTTATGGGGAAGTGTATACGTTTGTCTACGGTTTCCATTTTTGCTTCCAAATTTGTCTACCACATGTAACTCTAGGGGTGTCCGAGTTCGTAGCCATCTTCCCGCGAAAGGGATAAGGGCATGTATTGCCCCAATAAATGTGCGCCTCTGGTAGTGCTGATTGCGGCAGCATCAGTTCTCGCTCCAGTTAATGCACGTCCTCAGCGGGTAGGTTTTTAAAAGCTATCGTTGCACTAAGTGGCGAAGGTTTTAGGGTCGCGTGCTTGGAATTTCGCCATATGGACGTTGCTGAACTGTCTGGAGAGCAGTCAGAGAGAATTTACCGGTTAGGGAGAATAAATTATGTGGAAGAAAATCTTGGCCACTATTGGCGTTATTCTGATGGCGCTTTCCGTTTATGTTCAATGGCCGTATGCTGTCACGATTGCTCTAGCAGTTTTGGTCATTGTCCTTGTGTTTCTTCCCAGCGGGAAGAAGTAAATGCCTGAGTAGGGGTGGGTATTTCAGCGGACCTGCCTCTGTTTTATGTTGATGAGCCGAGAAAATGGGCGCGGAGGTGCGCTGCTACAGATGTGTAGAAACAGGCGATGCGGCCTGTGGCTTCGAGGTGCTATTTACGAAAACGTACCTACCCAGCCAGCGCGGGGAAGACGCGGTCACGCAACAGATGCGCAAGTTCGCGGTCGGGGGCTACTGGGTCTACCCAGGCGGTGTCCCCAATTTCGGCGGCGGCGTGGGGTTCGTCGGTGGTGACGGTGCGGGTGCAGGTGAAAATCGTGCCGACGACGACCTCGCCCGGTTCGTTAGCGGCAGGAGCGTCGAAGGTGCCGAGTTCGTTGAGGTTCTCGGCGTCGAGAGTGAGGCCTACTTCTTCGGCGACTTCGCGCAGGGCGGCGTCGACAAGCGCCTCGCCCGCCTCAGGCTTGCCGCCGGGCAGCTGGTACTTGGTGGAGGACTTCTTGCGCACGGTAAGCACGTGACCTTGCGGGTTGCGGATGACGACGGCTGCGACTTCAATCATGGCCGCCGATTGTAGTGGGGTAGCGAAAGCGTTAGAAAATTTTTGTTTGTCGATACAAGTTGGCGGGGTGTGTGGGGGGCAAGGGTTTTGTTTCAGCAAACCATATCAACCTTTAAGTATTAATCATGGAAATTACTTTATTGGTTTCGGCAGGTTAGAGACTCGCAGCTTCAACGGGTATACTGCCTTCAGTGCGCCAAAGTTGGAAGATTTTTATCAGAGATGTAGCCAGGCTTGGCCGCGTCCCCAGGGCGTGGATCATCCTCATCGGACTCATCATCACTCCCGCGTTGTATTCATGGGTGAACATCGCGGCTTTTCGTGACCCTTACGGCCATACCAATAACATCAAGGTGGCCGTGGTCAACGAGGATAAGGGTGCTAACAACGAGCTGACGGGGAAGATAGATGTCGGCAGTGAGGTCATTGAGAAACTCAAAAAGAATGACCAGCTAGGCTGGCAATTCTTTGAGCGCGACGAAGCCGAGAAAGCCCTTTTAGAGGGGGACGTGTATGCCTCGGTGACGATTCCGGAGGACTTTAGCGAGAACCTCGTGAGCATGCTCGACGGGAAGTTCACGCAGCCCCAGTTGGTCTACCGCGTCAATGAGAAGAACAATGCCATCGCCGTGAAGATCACGGATGCCGGTGCCAAAGGTCTGGACAAGCAGATCACGGCGGCCTTCAAGGAGCAGGTGGCCACCGTCGCGGCGGAGAACATCAAGGACACCGGTACCGACTTCGAGCGAAAAGTCACGCGCGCGATGAACAACACTAGTTCGGCCTTCGGGGAGACCGCGCAGGAGATTGACGGCAACCGTGAGAACCTCGCGCGCATCCAGGGAAAGCTTGACGCCGCCGCTGATTCCACGTTGGGCGCCAAGTCCACGGTGGCTGATGTGAGTGCTGCGCTGGGCGACGCCCAAACCGCCCTCGCCGAGGTCTCCTCCCTAGTCGAGCAGGCCCAAGGGGGCATCGGTGACTTCACCGACCAGACCACCGGTGCCTTCGTCAGTGGCGCAAGTGCGGTGGCGGACGGTACCGCCAAGGCGCAGGAATCCATCGCGGATGTCACAGCTGGCCTGAACCAGGCCGGTGACCGTTTCGATTACGCCACGCAGCGGGCGAACACTGCTATTGACGCGAGTGCGGAATCGATTGCGCAGCTTAAAGCCCTGCGCGATTCCGCAACGCTCTCACCGCAGGTGGCCAAGGAAATTGATGACGCCATCCAGCGCCTCGATGAGGGCAATGAATCCAACCGCCAATTGGTGGGGAACCTCAATGCGCTGAGCAAGGATACCCAGGCCGCAGCGGACAACGTGCAGGCTAGCGCGGAGGCCATCAACCAGGCAGCGGCAGATACCAAGGCCACGTCGCAGACGCTGCGCGATACCGTGACCACCGCCGTGCCGGAAATCAACCGTGCCATGAGCAATCTGAGCTCCATGGCGAGTGCTTTGAGCTCCACCCTGGAAGCTCAGAAGGGAACCATGCAGGAGGCCAATGGTCTCCTGGACGGCGTGGCCCAGCAGCTGCGCGCCACGAAGGACACCTTGTCCGATTTCGATACCAACCTCCTGGCCCTGCAGGACAGCCTGCGCGCTATGCAGGGCGATGTAGGCTCGCTGCGTGCCGCGATGAACTCCAAAGTCGTTCAAAATGTCACCGGGCTGGACGCGGAAGAAATCGGTAAATTCTTTGCGGAGCCCATCGAGCTGAAGACCGAAACCGTGTACCCGGTGGACAGCTACGGCTCCGCCATGGCGGCGCTGTTTACTAACCTCTCTCTGTGGATTGGTGCCTTCGTCCTCATGGTGATCTTCCGGGTTGAGGTCGATAAGGAGGGCTTCGACCGCATCACGGTGGGCCAGGCCTACTTGGGCCGCTTCCTCCTCATGGCCCTGATGGTCATCATCCAGGCCGTCACGGTGACCGTGGGTGATCTGCTCATCGGCGTGCAGACCGTGAACGCGCCTGCCTTCATCCTGACGGGCGTGCTCGTGGGATTGGCCTACTTGAGCATTATCTATGGGTTGTCGACGTCCCTGGGTCACCTCGGCCGCGGCCTCTGCGTGGTCTTTGCCATCATTCAGATTCCAGGTGCGTCGGGCCTGTACCCGATTGAGCTGCTGCCCAGCTTCTTCCACAGCATCTACCCGCTGCTTCCGTTCACGTACGGCATTGACGCCATGCGCGAAACCATCGGCGGGTTCTACGGCGACCATTACTTCAAGAAGATGGGCGTGCTCGCCTTCATGTTCATTCTCTTCTTCGTCTTCGGCCTTCTACTGCGCAAGGCGTTGGCGCACTTCAACGTCATTTTCAACCGCGAGCTGAAGGACACCGAACTCTTCGACTATGAAAACGTGCAGGTTGTGGGCTCCGGCTACCGCATCGCGGACGTCATCCAGGCGCTGGATAGCCGCAGTGGCCTCAAGAGGGATTTGGACCGTCGCGCTCATAACTGGGGCTATTGGCTCAAGATGGTGGCCATCGCGGGCGTTATCGGCGTGGTCATCCTCATTGTTGTCTCGGGCCTCTTGCCCGACCAGAAGCCGTTGCTCTTGGGCATTTGGACGGCGTGGTGCTTCCTTATTATTGTCGCCGCGGTCACCCTGGAGTACCTGCGCATCAGCTTGAAACAGTCCGCGGAGCTCGTGACGTTGGATGAAGATGACCTTATTCATCCGTCCAGCATCGGCGCGGAGTCCACGGAGGGGGATAACTAATGCGTGGAACACTCGATCTTTTCCTCAACGATATCCGCACCGCATGCCGCAACGTGATGAGCGCGGTGATGCTCGTGGGTCTCGTCGTCATTCCGATGCTGTTCACGTGGTTTAACGTGTTGGCTAGCTGGGATCCCTTTGATAACACCAGCCAGCTCAAGGTGGCGGTGGCTAGCAAGGACACCGGCTATGAGAGCGATCTGTTGCCGGTGCCCATCAACGTTGGCGACCAAGTACTCAATGAGCTGCGCGCGAACGAGCAGCTGGATTGGGTTGTAACCACCTCCGATGAGGCGATTGAAGGTACCAAGTCCGGTGAGTATTACGCAGCCATCGTGCTCCCGGAAGACTTCAGTACCGACATGATGAACTTCTACACGGATGGTTCCCAGCCCGCGGATTTGTCCTTCTATATGAATGAGAAGAAGAACGCGCTGGCGCCGAAGATCACCGGTCAAGGCGCAGAGGGCGTGTCGGCTCAAGTGGCTGAAGCTTTCACCACGACGGTCGGTGACGTCTCCTTCGATCTGGTCACCTCACTCTCCGATTTCTTGAGCCAGGGTGATACCAAGGCTGTGTTGGACCGGATGCAGGCGCGCGCGGATGGCGTGCAGACCCAGCTCGATATGGCCGCCCGTACCGCGCGCTCCCTGGCTGGACTCGTGGATACCGCGGTTCCGCTCATGGAAAGCGCCCAGCGCATTGCGGACTCGGCGGACCTGCAGCTTCCGGAGATTCAGTCTTCCTCACTGAACGTGTCCACGGATGCGCTGCAGCAATCGCTCGATGCCACCAGCGCTAGTTATGACGTGGTGCGCCAACGCATTGATGCGCTTTACGCCGACGCCTCCGCCTCCCGCGCCGACCGCGTCGCCGCGCTCAACACCTTGGCCGGCCAGGTAGAAGGCACCATTGCCCAGTATCAGAACCTGCACGGCCACATTGAGGCCCTGCCAATTCCTGCCGGGGATAAAGAGAAGGCGCTCAGCCGTATCGAGGAGGCCATCGACGCGCAGCGCACTCTCCACGCGCGCCTCACTGCGGCCGCGAATGCTCCCGAACCCACGAAGCCGGATCTCTCCAGCATCGACAATGCCAAGAAGGCAGTGGAGGGAATCTCCACCTCTGGTCTGCGTGAATCCCTGCGTGCGCTGCAGGACTCCCTGGGCCAGGTGAGCGCGGATCTGGATACCGCGAAGACTCCCGTCACCATTGATTCCTCTTCCCTGACGGATGCTCGGGATGCGGTACAGAAGCTCGCCTCTGGCCTGCAGGATAAGGCCAACAAGTTCGGCGACCTGCGGAAGGATATCGACTCCGCTGCGGCATCTGGTGACCTGAAGAAGTTGGCGGACCTCATTGGTTCCGATCCGGATGCCTTGGCGCGTGCGATTGCGGCGCCGGTGGACGTCGACAGGCAAGCGGTCTACCCGGTTAAGAGCTTCGGCGCCGGCATGACGCCGATGTACACGGCGCTGGCGCTGTGGGTGGGTGCGCTGCTGACTGCGGTGAGCGTGCGCACGGATGTGGTGGATAAGGATACATATTCGCCGATGCAGCGCTTCTTCGGCCGCTTCGGAATGTTTGCCGCGGTTGGCCTCGTGCAGTCGACGATGCTGATTCTGGGCCTTATCTTCTTCGTGGGCATCGAGCCCGCGCACCCGATTCTCATGCTGTTGGCGGGCTGGGTTAGCTCGCTCATCTTTATGCTGATTTGCTACACCTTCGTGGTCTCCTTCGCCAACGCAGGCAAAGCCTTGGCGGTGCTCATGCTGGTGGTCCAAGTATCGTCGTCGGGCGGTGCCTACCCCTTGCAGGTGCTCCCGGAGTGGTTCCAAAACATTAGCCCGTGGCTGCCGGCGACCTACACCATTCGCGCCTTCCGCGCAGCCATCGCCGGAACCTACCACGGTGATTACTGGCTCTCCCTGTTCGCACTCTTGCTCTTTGCCATACCGATGCTGATTCTGGGCGTGGTCTTCCACAAGCCGTTGGAGAAGTTCACCAACGGCTGGGTGGAGACCTTGGACAAGACCAAGCTGATGTAGCGGTTACTTCGCGGTGCCTTCGGGGTTATCGATTGTGATGATTCACATAATAAAATCGCAATATTCAAGGCTGAGGGGAGTGTCCATCGGAGGTAAATGGCAGTAAGCTGAAGCGCTGTGAAACGCGGTCATTTCCTGGGCCCGGCTCGGCTCACCGCCGTGGGCTTTATCCTGCTCATCCTCGTGGGAACGCTGCTGCTGATGCTGCCGATTTCCGCCAACGTTCCGCAGTGGACACCGTTCCTGCCAGCGCTGTTTACGGCGACCTCGGCGGTCTCCTTGACGGGTCTCGTGGTGGAGGACACCGGCACCTATTGGACGCCCTTCGGCCAAGCGGTCATCATCGCGCTCATCCAGCTGGGCGGCCTCGGCATTATGAGCCTGGCATCGCTATCAGGCATGTTGTTGACCGGTCGCATCAGCTTCAAAGCCCGCCGGACCATGGCGGCGGAAGGTCGTGCTGTGGCTTCCGGAGGCATTCGACATGCCCTGCTGCTCACCTTGATCATGACCCTGATCTGCGAGGCCATCGTCGCTGTGTTTATCGGCGTGCGCCTAGCCACCGAACACGGCGTGGCACCGGGGCGCGCGGTGTGGGAAGGTATCTTCCACGCCATTTCGGCCTTCAATAACGCTGGGTTTAGTACCTATTCAGACAGCGTCATTTCCTTCGCCGCCGATGGTTGGATTCTGATTCCTCTCGCCTTCGCCCTGATTATCGGTGGTCTGGGCTATCCCATGCTGGCGGAGTTCGTGCGACGGGCCCGCGCACGGCTAACGCGCTGGCGTGGCGGCACGCCGCGCATTCACCGCATGTCCATGACCGCCCGGATGACGCTGGGCGCCACCGCGTTCTTGCTGCTGGGTGGCACCGTGGTCTTCTTCCTCTCCGAGGGGGCCGGTGTGCTGCATGGAATGCCGCTGGGCCAGAAGCTGATCAACGCCTTCTTCATGAGCGCTTCGCCCCGAACGGCCGGTTTCAACGCCATCGACTACGGGGAAGCGCACCCGTTGACGCTGATGGTTACGGACATCTTGATGTTCATCGGCGGCGGCTCCGCCGGTACGGCGGGTGGCATCAAGGTGACTACCGCATGCGTTCTGGGCGCGGCGATGATTTCTGAATTCTTGGGCAGGGAAGACACCTCCATCGGGCACCGTCGCCTGCCGCTGTCCACCTTCCGTCAGGCCCTCGCGCTGACGGCCGCCGGAATGATCGTCGTTGCCGTAGGTGTGGCGACGCTGCGCATCTGGGACCCCGAGTTCACCGCGGACCAGGTCACTTTCGAAGTCATGTCCGCCTTCGCCACCGTGGGCTTGTCCACGGGTATTACTGCAAGTTTGTCCGCACCATCGCAGCTCATGCTGTGTCTCATCATGTACGTTGGCCGCGTAGGCCCCACCACTTTCGTGGCGGCACTGGCCGCCCGGACCATCAGCCTGCGCTACCGCTACCCAGAAGAAAGGCCGTTCATTGGCTAACATGTTCAGCGCCCTGCGGCGCGAGAAGACGTCCATCAATATTCCACCGGTCGTCGTCATTGGTATGGGGCGGTTCGGTTCTTCCCTGGCCCGCGAGCTGATGGAGCACGGCGTGGAGGTTCTTGGCATCGACGCCGAGGAGAAGCACGTGCGCGAACACGCCGCGTACCTCACCGAAGCGGTGACCGCGGATACCACCGACGCCGAGGCCCTCCGCCAGCTGGGCGTTGATGAAGTAGAGCGCGTGGTCGTGGCCATCGGTTCGGATCTGGAGGATTCCATCCTTACGGCCTCCAACCTCGTGGAGCTCGGGGTAAGCGATATCTGGGCCAAGGCAGATTCGGATGCGCACGCCCGCATCCTGCGCCAACTGGGAGTGCACCACGTGATCCGCCCGGAGCGCGATACGGGTCGCCGCGTGGCGCACCTGCTGGGCGGGCGTTTTGAGGATTTTGCGGAAATCGCCACCGACTATGGCGTGACGGCGATGACCCCGCCGGCGTCGATAAGCAAGGGTCCTCTCAACCTCCATCAGGTATGGGAGGAGTACAACGTCCAGCTCATCTCCCGCTGTGAGGGGCCGGGCCAATGGCGCCCGCTTGTCGACGGCACCGAGCTCACCCACCGCGACCTCATCGTCGTCGCCGGTAGCCCTGCGGATCTGGAGGCCTTCTCGCAGTCCTAGTCGGCGCGCTCTGGGCGCCTCACACTGTGCAGTGAGGAGCGGGGCGCTACAGTAGCGCCTATGACGAAGGCACGTTTCCCGGGCTCGGTGTATGGAACAGGGGAGGAACCCGATCCGCGCTTCAGCATGGCTAATGAGCGCACGTTCCTGGCGTGGATCCGCACGTCCTTGGCCTTTATCGCCGGTGGTGTGGCCCTGGAGACCTTCGAGCTACCTCTGAACACCACGCTGACTCGCGTCGTCTCCATCATCATGCTGATCGTGGCCATCATCCTGCCGGCGGTGGCGTGGTTTCACTGGGGTGCCTCGGAGCGCGCGATGCGCCATGGGCGTCCGCTCCCGGCTAGCCCAGCGTTGGCACTGATTGTTGGTGTGGTGATCATCATCGGCCTGATGATTCTGGTGGGCGAGCTGCTAGCGTGAGCGAGCTTTTTGATCCAGGCCTTCAACCCGAGCGCACCCGCTTAGCCTGGCAGCGCACGGGTCTAGCCGGCCTCATCGCGGGTTTGCTCGTCGTGCGCTCCGTTGCGCCATGGGCCGCCGTGATTGTTGGGGTAGTGGTGGCCGTGGTGTTGTGGTTGGCCACCGCCAAGCTTCGCGACGCTGACGAGATCCTGGCCCGGGCCGAATCACCTGCCCTGCCCGGGGCCCCAGCGCTCGCCGCCGTTGCGCTGGGGACGATGCTCCTCGGCGCGGTTGCCTTCGCCGCTATCTGGTAGCGCAAACCCCCAGACCTCGATCCCGAAACTCCCTGGGCGGTGGGGCGTCGGCAAGCGCTTGGCGACGCCCCACCTGGGGAGTTGCGGGATCGAGGTCTGGGGATCTGCGGAGGAGGGGGAATTGGGTGGGGAGTGCCCACAGATTGGTGAGCAAACTTTGCAGTTGTTCTGCAATAGAGTTTGCTAACAGGGGTGATTTTATGGCGCTAGCGGGGGTAATGATCGGAAAGTGTTTGTTGGCAGTCTGTGACCTCGATAACCTGAAGTTGTAGGCCCATTCGGCGATCCTAATAACTCTCTCTCAGCTGAATGGGGGCTGGTTAACCAGGAAAAGGAGGGGGCAGATGACTACCCCGCACACTCACGTCTCAACTTCGCATACGGAGGGCGAGGACGACCGCGGCGTCGATACGCGCGAATGGCGCCGCATGGCTATTGGCCTTATCCTCGGTCTCGTTTTGGCCGCTCTTGTGTGGTTTCTCTTTCCCAGCAACGCCGTAGAAACGGTGCTGGAATCACCCGGCGCTAAGGAAGACACCGAATACACCCAGAGCGCGCTGCGCGCCGTAGCGGCCGTGACCATTCTCATGGGCGTGTGGTGGATGACGGAGGCTATCCCACTGGCCGCCACCGCGCTTTTGCCGCTGGTTATCTTCCCGCTGGCCGGTGTGGGCAGCATCAAGGATGTGGGTGCGCCCTATGCCTCGTCTACGATTTTCTTGTTCATGGGTGGCTTCCTCATCGCGTTGGCGCTGCAGCGCTGGAACTTGCACCGCCGCATGGCGCTGTTCGTGGTCAAGGTTGTAGGTACCTCGCCTAAGCAGCTGATCCTCGGCTTCATGCTGGCCACCGGCTTCTTGTCTATGTGGGTGTCCAACACCGCTACCGCAGTGGTCATGCTGCCGATTGGTATTTCGGTGCTTTCGCTGACTGCCGACGCCGTCGGTGGCATGGCTAACCAGAAGAAGTTTGCCACTGCGCTCATGCTCGGTATCGCGTATTCGGCGTCGATTGGCTCGCTGGGCACGCTCATCGGCACCCCGCCGAACACCCTGCTGATGGGCTACATGAAGGAAACTCACGGCATCGTCCTCGGCTTTGGCAAGTGGATGATGGTGGGCATGCCGCTGGCATTCATCTTCCTGTTTATTGCCTGGTTCATGCTGGTTACCGTGTTCAAGCCGGAGATGGACAAGATTCCAGGCGGCCGCGAGCTCATTGATTCCGAGATTGAAAAGCTTGGCCCATGGACCGGCCCGCAGGTCATGACGGGCATCATCTTCCTCGGTGCCGCCTTGGCCTGGGTGATCATTCCCTTCTTTGTGAGCAAGGAATCCAACTACGATGACGCAATCGTGGGCATTGCCGCTGGTTTGCTGCTGTTTACCATCCCGGCCGACACGAAGACTGGCGTGCGCCTGCTGGATTGGAAGACTGCGAGCGAAATGCCGTGGGATGTGCTCCTGCTCTTCGGTGGTGGCCTGTCCCTGTCTTCGATGTTCAACAAGTCCGGTTTGTCTCTGTGGATTGGTGAGATGGCCAAGGGGTTGGGCAGCCTGCCCATCATCCTGCTCATCGCTTCGGTGGCCCTGCTCGTGCTCTTCCTGACGGAGATCACCTCCAACACCGCAACTGCGGCGACCTTCCTGCCGATTATGGGCGGTGTGGCCGTGGGTATCGGCCTGACCGAGAATGGCGACATCAACGTCCTGCTGCTCACCATCCCAGTGGCGCTGGCCGCAACCTGTGCCTTCATGCTGCCGGTGGCGACCCCACCGAACGCGATTGCCTACGGTTCTGGTTACGTCAAGATTGGCGACATGATCAAGGGCGGTATTGGCCTCAACCTGATTGGCTGCGTGCTCATTACCATCACTGTCTACCTGCTTGCCGTCCCGGTCTTTGGGTTGGTCCTGTAGCCCTCAATTAATGAAAAACGTTATCATTACGGGATGCCTACACCCGTTACCGTGCTGTCCGGATTTTTAGGCAGCGGAAAGACCACCCTTCTCAACCACCTGCTTGCTAACCGTGAGGGGCGCAAGCTGGCGGTTGTTGTCAATGACTTTTCCGAAGTCAACATCGACGCCGCCCTCGTCGCCGGCGAGGGCCATCTTGAGCGCGGCGAGGACCGTTTCGTCGAACTCTCCAACGGCTGCATTTGCTGCACGTTGCGCGAGGACTTGATTGAGTCCGTCAGCAAGCTGGCTCGTTCCGGCCGCTTCGATCAGATTGTCATCGAGTCCACCGGCATCTCTGAGCCCATGCCCGTTGCCGCCACTTTCGAGTGGGAGTTCGGGGACGGCACCACGCTTGCCGACGTCGCCCCTATCGACACCATGGTCTCCCTCGTGGATGCCTCTACATTCCTGACTAATCTTCGCCGCGGCCGCAGCTTGGTCTCCGAGAACATTGAGGCCACGCCTGACGACGACCGCACCATCGCCGATCTCTTCGTGGATCAAGTCGAGTTCGCCGATCTCATCCTCATCACCAAGACGGACCTGGTGGAGGCCGCCGAAACCGAGCGCGTCATCGCCACCGTGCGTGCCATGAACCCCCGCGCCCGCGTCGTGCCGGTGACCAACGGGGTCATCGATCCCGCGCTGGTTCTCGACGCCCACCTTTACGACGCCGCCACCGCCGCGACCTACCACGGCTACGCCGAGGAGCTGGCGAACCCGCACGCCCCCGAAACCGAAGAGTATGGCATCTCTTCGGTGGTCTTCCGCGCTGACCGTCCTTTCAACCGCGAGCGTCTGCTCAAGGCCTTGCGTGCGAGCACTGGCTTAGTGCGTTCGAAGGGTTATTGCTGGATTGATGCTGATCTGCGCGTGGCCCACGCCTGGCAGCAGGCCGGTCCCAACCTGCAGATCGCGCCGGCCTCCTTGTGGGCTGCCAACGGCGTCACGCCCGGCACCGAGCTCGTGCTCATTGGCATCGACTTCGACCACGAGTCCACGCTTCAGTCCTTCCGTGACGCCGTGCTTTCCGACGCCGAAGTGGCCGCCCTCGTCTAGCCGCTCCTTAAGGTGAACACGGGGTGAATTGCTATGCCTATTCTCTGGGGTGAAAACATGCATTGACATCGGGATTTGTTAGTTCTCTGGAGTGTGGGTATAGTTATTCCTCGTTGCACAGCAGAGCACACACGCTCCGGCGTCAAGCACTGCGGACCAACGGACTGCGCCCGTAGCTCAACGGATAGAGCATCTGACTACGGATCAGAAGGTTGGGGGTTCGAATCCCTCCGGGCGCACCAAATCTCAGCCGCCTTCGGGCGGCTTTTCTCGTTTTCTACTCCGTGGGTTGGGCAAACCCGGTAGTGTTCTGAAATATGATCAAAGCGATTCTCACCGCCATTCTGCTATTCATCTCCTCGCTGTTTTCTAACGCGGGCTCCTCGGAGCTGGCGGGGAGCTCGGAGGCGTGGGGGCTAAACGTCGCCCAGCACGGCATCATCACGGACGCACCCGGGGGACTGGTTGAAGCAAACGATGAGCAGATGGAACATATCACTGCTTTCAGGTGGGAGTCTGCGGCGAGCCCAGAGGATTTCTCCTTGAATTTCCAGGACCAGAGGGTGTGGTTGCCCTGTAACGGCGGCGACTTCACCTTGGTTGATGGCGGCGTGGAGCTCAGCATGTTGACGGATAAGGCCTGCCCTAGAGGAAAAGTCGACCTTCCCTTCATTATGTTCCTGTCCGAACCGGCGAAGGTGAAGGTGGACCCCGATGCCTCCGCAACCCCTGAGCGCATTAACCTCGTGCGGGATGGAAAGGCCATTGCGCTTAGCCGCTGAGACGCATATCGCGCAGCGCTGAAAACGCGCACAAGTAAGAATGCCGGCCAGAGCCACTGGTTGGTCGGTGGGGAGGGATACAATGATGCCCATGATTCAAGCGATTCTCTCCGCTATCCTGCTTTTCATTTCCTCCCTCTTCTCTTTTGCTGGCTCCTCGGAGCTGCCGGGGAGCTCGGGCATAGCGGAAGCTGGATCCTCGCAGCGCAACATTGTTACTGGCGTGCCCGCAGGCCTGGTCACCGCCAATGCGCAGCAGATGGAGTTCGTGGTGAATTCCGAGTGGGAGTCCGCGCAGCAGCCGGATTCCTTTCGCGTGAACTTTAGGGATCGGGTCGTGCAGTTCTCCTGCGATATCCTCAGTTTCCACTTTGAGAGCAGCGGAGATGGTCAGCTAGAAATCACTCGGGATTTGAGGTTGGACAAAATCTGCTTTGGCACGCAACCTGACGGGGCCATCATGAAACTTCTTGCAGGTCCAGTAACGGTGATGGTGGACCCCGATGCCTCCGCAACCCCTGAGCGCATTTACCTCGTGCGCGATGGCAAAGCTATCACGCTCACCCGCTGAGACGTATATCACGCAGCGCTGAGTGAAATGCAGAGCTGAAAACGCACACAAATAAGAAGACCGGCCAGAGCCACTGGTCGGTCTTTAAACGTTTTCAACTGCAAGGAGATGAATAGGTGTCAGCGCGCGCCCGAATAGTGGGCCTCGATATTGCTCGTTCCTTGGCCATCATCGGGATGATTATTTTGCACATGGCCAACCTGGTGTGGAGCGCCAAAGTGGTGCTCTCCGGGCTGCCGGCGGCGGGCTTTGCCATCATTGCAGGTACCACGATGATGATCCTTGCCCGCGACTATTCGCTGCGAGTCTTCCTCAAGCTGGTCGCCCGTGGCCTGATAGTCATGCTCATCGGCGTGGCCCTGCTACCTGTGGGCGGTGAGATTCAGGTGGTGCTCGTCGTGATGGGCGCGGCCATGGCTCTCACAGCTTGGTTGCCGCCGCTCGCCACCGGCTGGAAGGTCCTGCTCTTCGCGCTGGCTACTGCGGGCGCCACGGTGCTCTACGCGCCGTACACCCTCCCACAGGTCTACCCCCTCGTGGCGTTCCTGGCGTACATGGTGGCGGGCATGCTGCTTTACGACGTCTACCTCACCCGCCCCACCCGCATCCAAGCCGTTGTGACCGCGGTGGCCGTCGTCGTTGCCGGCATCGGCCTGTGGCAGCGCTTCAACCCGGATATTGCCGGCTGGCTGCGCTTTACCGGACATACGGGTGTGCTTGGTGAAATCCTTCTCTCCGTGGCAGTCACCGCGGTGGTGTTGCACCTGTGCCTGATTATCGGCCGTCAGTTGCCACGCTTGACCTTCCCCTTCGCGGCATTGGGCTCGATGTCGTTGACAATCTATATCCTGCACATTCTCACCGCACGCTACTGGCAAGCACACGTCTCACTGCACAACACCATGGCGGCACTGGGCTTTGTGCTCGCGTTCTTGGTGCTGAGCGCGCTGTGGAAGAAGTTCTGTGGAAAGGGCCCGGCCGAGAGGGTCGTGGCCTGGGCAATCAAGGAGGTGGCTGCGTAATGGTGGCACGAAAGATAACTGCTGTTGTGGCCAGCTCTCTGGTCGTGGGGCTAGGCGCTGCGCCGGCCATGGCCTTGGAATTCGCCCAGCCCGCACTTCACTCGGAGGAAAGCGCTGCCGTGGCTGCGCTGCGTATGGGCAAGATCGGAAACTTCGGCGATTGCACCGGCACGCTGGTGGCTGAGCAGTGGGTGCTGACCGCCCGCCACTGCTTGGAGTCCGTCAACAACGAGGGCTCGCAGGCCCGCTTTGGCCAGGGCAAGGACACCCGTGTCTATGACGTGGACTCCTGGGCTGTTTCACCGACTATCGACGCCGGCCTCATGCACCTGACCGAGCCCGTCAAGGGCATAAAGCCAGCCAAGCTCGCGGACGCTGTCCCCACCGCCGGCGAGAAAGGGCACTTCTATGGCTGGAGTAGTAGCTCCCGCATGGCCCGCAAGGGCCAACTGCCGATGGCTGAGATGGAAGTAGGCGAACTGCTATCCGGCGGTACCCCGCCGGCAAGCCCAGACGAGTCTGGCCAGAAGATGACGCCGGTGGCTCCGGGCGATTCCGGTGCCATGGCTCCTGGTGACATGGCAGTGCCTGCTCCCGGTGGAATGGTCGCTCCCGCCCCTGGTTCGTCCGACGCGCCCCAGGTGATGGAGGGCGGCGACATGCCAGAGATCGCTGTTGGGCCCGATGGCGCGGAGAGCATTCCGGCCGGTGAGCTTGGGGGAGTGGGGCCGATGATTGCCGCTGCCATCATGGATGTGAAGTCCCTCAACGGCGAGGGCATGCAGGGCGGCGACTCCGGCGGCCCATTCTTTGTCGACGGTCGCCTCGTGGGCGTGGCCACGGCTGGTACATCGAATGCGGACCCGGACCTACCTTCCCCAACAGCGGCGATTACGTCCGTGGTCGAAGTCCGCGACTGGATCGAGGACGTCACCAGCGGCCGTGATACCGACGGCGTCCTCAACGCCGATAACTCCCCGGCGCCGCCAGCAACGATGCAGGTCAGCGCGCCCGCAGCTCTGACAGCCGGCGTGACTGGGGTGGTGGGCCTGATCGTGCTAGCCATCGCTTCACGTTTGCTTCGCCGCAAATCTGGTGCTGAGCGGGGTAGCAACTAGGCTGTTTCTCCATGAAGGAGAAACTCGTTCCGTGTCTCATCGCTGGCGCCATCCTCGGCGTGGTCTTGTGGCTGGCCTCCGGCATGCTGTGGTTGTTGCCTGTGGGCCTAGTGGCGGGCCTCGCGGGCTACCCGCTGCTTGGCATCACGCGCGATGAGTCCCAAGCCCGCAAGCGCCGCGACGACACCTTCCGCGACTAAGCGCCCCGCACCGCCCCACGCCACCGCACTACGCCGCTTCACAGCCGGTCACCAGATGGCACCCCACAAAAGGCTTCACTCAGAAGTCTCCAGTCAAAAGGTTCCTCTGGGGGCAAGTAAACCTTCTGCAGCCAGGTAGAAGGTTCGTTTGGGGGCAAAGAAACCTTTTGACTGGAACCAGGTGAGGGGAACCCGTTGAGAACCGCCTGCTAGGAAAGAAAGTCAGGCCTAGAAGCCCACCGGCGAGTTAGAAAATCTCGATGCGCCCGCCCAAAGACTCGGTCTGGCGCAGCTGCGCCACCCAGTTCGGCGCACCCGGGTGCAGCCGCAAGACCGGGCGGGAAGAAATCTTCACCGGGGAGACCGATTCCTTCCGAGCACCTGATCGGGCTTCGATGCGGGTGCGGGCGCGGAAGCCAGCGTCGGCAAGCGCGGCGATGGAAGGCTTATCCGAGGCCAGCGATTCGCGCGCATCCTGCAGCAACTCAAGAGCCTCGTCGAGGGCCTGGACCAGTGCCGGTGCATTGGTCTCGCACATCTGGCGAACCAGATCCGGGCGAGTGCCCGCCACGCGGGTGCCGTCCTTGAAGGAGCCGGCCGCGAGGGACTGCGCCAGAATGCCGCCATTATCGCCGACCACCGCGAGGGTCTCCGCCAGCACGTGCGGCAAGTGCGAAATGCGGGCAACCGCGGCATCGTGGTTCGCCACGCGCACCGGAACCGCCTCCGCGTGAACCATCTGGGTCATGCGGACCACGTCCGCAAAAATGTTCTCCCACTCGGCGGGGATGCGCTCGCCGCGGGCCTCGCACTCGGCGGCATAGTCATAGGTGATAACCCAGGCAGCGCGGTTGAACAGCCCGGTGTGGGAGTTCTCCCAGCCGGACTTGGAGGTGCCGGCCATGGGGTGGCCGCCCACATAGCGCGACTCCATGTTGCGCTCCACAATGAGCTGGCGCACCTCGGTCTTGACCGAGACCACGTCCGTCAAACCGCAGCTCGGGGCGTGTGCCTGGATGGCGTCGAGGACCGAAGCAACCGCATCCATGGGCACCGCGATGACAATAAGTGCATTGTCGGCTTCAGCTCGGTGCAGGATGGCCGGCAGATCATCGGTGACGTCGTAGCCCTGCTTAATGGCCGTTCGCGCACCAGAGGTGGAGTGGTTGTAGCCGTACACGGAATGGCGTGCAGCAGCTAGGTCACGCAGGAGGGAACCTCCAATGAGACCGAGGCCGATAATGCAGACGGGGCGTTGAACATCTTGAGAACTCACGGTGACAATTGTGGCACAACCCGACTAATCTGACGAGGTATGAGCCACGACGATCTGTCCTTTGCCATCACCGTCGCCAGTGCCGAAGGCGGCTGGGTGATTCGCCCTTTCAAGGATGACTTCACCGACGTCAACACCTCCATCAAAGCGGTGCGCAACCTGCGTTCCGAGGGGGCGGCATTCGCGCTGCTGTGCGTGGAGGATGACTATTTCGTCGTCGTGCGCCCGGTGCCGGGGGATGTGCGCATGCTGCTTTCCGACGCCACCTACGCCTCCGAAGACGACTTCGCCGCGGATTTCCTAGACCTGCGCGATCTCGAGATCCCGGATCTGGACGAAGACGAGTGGGAGGACGCCGACCCGTACGGTGACGGCGATTTCGATATCTTCGCGGACCTCGGCCTCGATGAGGACCAGGTGGGCTACATCATCGACAACGATGAGGACTGGCCTTCCGATATGCTCCTGCGCATCGCCGGCGAGCTGGGTTTTGGCGATGAGCTGGAGGATTTCATCGACGGCCTCGACTCGGATGACTCTTAAACCAGCAGCGGGGCTGGTGCGCGCAGAGGCCCGCATGCGCCGCGCCCTGGAGGTTGCGCGCACCACGCCGGCGGGGGATATCCCTGTGGGTGCCGTGCTTTACGACGCCTCCGGCAACGAACTCGCCACCGGCGTTAACCGCCGCGAGCAGCTCAATGATCCCACCGCGCACGCAGAGGTGGAAGCCATCCGCCAGGCGGTGCGCGTGCATGGCGATGGTTGGCGTCTGGAGGGCTGCGAGCTGGTTGTCACCCTGGAGCCCTGCGCGATGTGCGCGGGCGCGATTCAGGCTTCCCGGGTGTCTTCGGTGGTCTTCGGGGCCTTTGAGCCGAAGACGGGGGCGTGCGGTTCGCTGGTGGAGGTATTGCGCGCCCCGGGCGCCCTCCACGTTCCCGAGGTGCGCGGCGGTGTGCTGGAGGAGGAGTGCGCGGAGCTGCTCACGGGCTTCTTCGGGGGTCTTCGCGGCAGCGGCGCTTAGCCCTTGAATTGGTTAGTGACCCCGGAGCCACCTTCCGATTCGCGTGTAGGCTGGGTGGCCCACGTGAGAGAAGTAGAGAGTAAGGAGAAAACCATGGGTGATTTCGAGAACAAGAAGGACGAGTTCGTTGGCAAGGCTAAGGAAGCCGCTGGCGGCCTGACCGATAACGAGAAGCTGGAGAATGAGGGTAAGGCCGACCAGGTCACCTCCGAGGCTAAGCAGAAGGCTTCCGACGCCGTTGAGGGCGTCAAGGATAAGGCCAACGAGGTCATCGGAAACCTCAAGGACTAATTCCTAGCCTCAAATAGCTGAATCGCTGTCCTCGCCGCCTAGCGTGGGCAGCGATTTTGTCGCTCGGGATGACTCCCGTAATCTGGAACGCGGTGGCGTGTCCGAGCGGCCGAAGGTGATCGCCTCGAAAGCGATTGTTGGGTAACCCCCAACCGCGGGTTCAAATCCCGCCGCCACCGCCACATCCGGCACTCCAGTTCTTAGCTCTGGGGTGCCGGTCTTTTTATGTTTTAGAAGCCAGCCCGCCCTCTATCAACATCTCTTTGGAAATCCAGCGCGGCTTGGCGTGTCTCGGGGTCGTGGTCTTCCGTGCGTTTGTGAATCCGTCGGCTCATCATGCCTGCTGGGATGGCAATGAGAAGGATGGCCGCGATGGCAACGATGACGAAAGTGGACATGGGGTCTCCTAAAGCACTTCAGCGGTTAAAACTTTGACTGGACAGGGGGATGTACCCTGACTCTCTATAGTTAAATACTATGATGTGTAACATTATAAAATGTTGAGGTCGATGAATAGTCTTTCTTTTAAATCTACGTTCTCGCTCGTCTTCGCAGCCGCTGTCGTTTCCGGGTTAGGTGACGGCCTCATCCCGATTGCTTTTGCGCTTCAGGCACACCGAGTAGATCCGTCGGGGCGCGGCTTGACGGTGGTGCTTATCGCGCTGTGGGCGGGCCGTTTCCTTAGTTCTTTAGTGGTCCGAAAGCTGCCGCCACCTCACCGGCCAGTGACCTGGATGCTGGGTAGTGATGTCGTTCGGATGCTGGCACAGTGGGGACTTGTAGCGTGGGTGGTTGCTCGCGGCGATTCCATTGCTGCGTTCGCGCTCTCAAGCTGCGTGTACGGTTGTGCCTCGTCATTCTTTGGGCCAGCAAGGTTTAGCCTCTTGTCGCAGCTGTTTTCCGATGAGCAGCGCACTCGCGTCAATGGAACCCTGTCGATGCTCGGTGATGTGCTGTTTATCGCCGGCCCCCTCATCGGTACTGCCGCAGTGCTCACCTTGGGATTTAACACGGTATTACTCATCGACGGCGCCACTTTCCTCGTGGCCATGCTCTTTGTTCTTCCGTTTCTCTCAGTACGTAGCGAACCAGCAGGAGAAAGCTCTAATAGCGCAGCGGCTGAACCAGAACCGGACAGCGCAGGTTCAACGACTTCGAACGAGCCTCTTGCGTCCCCAACGCTCCCGAGCTGGGTGCGGGTAGGGCTCGGCACCTGGCTGGTCGCGGCAGTGGTCAACGGCTTCCTGGGAAGTGCTGGCCCTACATGGATTATGAATACTTTCGACGAAAAGTCGTGGGGGTTTATGGCAACTGCGCTTGCGGTCGGTTCGCTGCTTGGCTCAGCCGCAACAATTCTGAAGGCATTAGATCGGGTGCGCTTTAGCACCTTGCAAATCCTGATGCTGATTCTTCTGGCCGGGCAGATCCTGGCTTTGGCATTCTCCTCTGTCTTCGTGCTCATCGCCGCAGTTGCTGCTGCTGCGTCCTTGTTGATGACTGCGGCAGGCATTGCGTGGGATTCTCTCGGGCAGTCTTTGGGGGATGATGGTCTGGTGCATCAGTTCGCTACGAAGGATCAGCTGGTCTTTACCGCCGGTACCCCACTTGGAATGATTCTTTTCGCGGCACTTTCTTCTCATCCTGGTGTTGCGGCGGTTGCCTTGGCAGCTGCGTTGGTAGTTGCAGCTGTTGCGTCGTCCTTGCCCGTGGCGCGTTCGCCGCGTACTGCAGATATGGCTGAGGGTGCTGTTCCTTTGTAATGAAGTAGGTACACATCGCAGGTGTGCAATTGGCTATGTGCGAGCTTAGGCCTCATTGAATTGTCTAGCCATGATTACTTGTGGATCGACGACCACCGAGCTCAGGCTCATCAAGAAGTAGAACAAATTTTGTTTGTCCACATTGGATGGGTCAATGCAGCAAGCAGCCTCTGCAAGGGCAGAAACCTTGCCATAGTGGATAATCAATTCATCTGGTTCTTGGTCAATGTGTGCTTGATGGGTTCTCTCATCACTCGCCTTGAGCCATCGCTCCGCGCTCTCGAGATTTTTGGAGAACTCGGATTCTCTAAGTCGATTAATGATTTCCGGAGGAATCTCTTCGAGGAATGGAGCAGACACCGCGAGGAATGTCTTAGCCATCACTTCCAATTTCGATGAATCGCCCGTCAAACTTAGGGTTCTGGAGATGACAGGATCAAACCGAAGGTGGTGGTCCTCTAATGAGGTCAAGATATACCTACTCCCTTTGAACTGGCTCAAGTAGTTTGTCGTTTGCTCGTGCGATGTCTTCATTTAAGGAGGCCGAAAGCCCTTGGTCTTGGGACTGTAGTTTGGATTGCTTGGGATTCCCTAGGAAAAACTTTGGGGGATGATGGTCTAGTGCACCAGTTCGCTGCGAAGGATCTGCTGGTCTTTACTGCCGGTACCCCGCTTGGAATGATTCTTTTCGCGGCGTTTTCATCTCATCCTGGTGCCCAGCTGGGCGTGCTGTTGCGACCGTTAGGGCTTCACAGCCCAACTGGTTAAACTGGTGCACATTCGTGTCCACCACCAAAGCTTCCGCGAGCAATAATCGCGCATGTGAAGGGGAATTTCCGTGGCAAAGCTGCTCTACCACCTAGGCCGCTGGTCTTACATCAACCGATGGAAGGTCATCATCGCCTGGATCTTCATCGTGGCGGCTGCAGGCGGAGCGACCTTGAGCTTGATGAAGCCGATGACCACGGAGTACTCCATCAGCGGCACGCCCGCTATTGATGCCACCCGCCGCGCGGTGGAGCTCTTCCCGGAGAACGGTAACCCGGCCAATGCGCCGTCGGTCAACCTCGTCTTCAAGGCCCCGGAAGGGCAGAAGCTCAGCGATCCGCAGAACAAAGAAGCTGTCGAAGATGTGGTGCACCACATTGCTGAAGGCCTTGATATCCCAGAGGGCAGCCAGCAGCGCTGGGGTAACCCGCTTGAGGTATCGCCGACACTTCAGCAGCAGGTCATCGAGCAGTTCACCTCCATGGGCTTGCCGGAGGAGACCGCGCGGGCGGATGCCGACAACCTGGCCATGGTCAATGCCGATGAGACCATCGCCTACACCACCTTCGACTTCGATGCGGAAAGCCCCTATTCGGTAGACCCAGCGGATAAAGACGTGGTCCATGAAGCCATGGATATCGGCCGCGCGGCGGGTCTGGAAGTAGAGGCCGGCGGCGCAGGCTTCGGTGATGAAATCCAGGTCAACTCGATTTCTGAGGTCATCGGCCTCGCCGTGGCGTTTATCGTCCTCATCATTACCTTCGGTTCCTTGGCTTCCGCGGGCATGCCGCTTATCTCCGCGGTCGTGGGCGTGGGCCTAGGAGCGATGGGCGTCATGATAGCGACCCACTGGATGGAGCTCAACAACCTCACCCCGGTGCTGGCCGTCATGATTGGTCTGGCCGTGGGCATCGACTATGCGCTGTTCATCATGTCGCGCTACCGGCAGGAGCGCTCCCGCATGGATGGGCCGGATGCCGCCGGCATGGCCGTCGGCACAGCGGGTTCCTCGGTGGTCTTTGCCGGTGCCACGGTCTTCATCGCGCTCTTCGCTCTGCTCGTGGCGCGCATTAGCTTCCTCACCGCCATGGGCCTGGCCGCTGCGGGCACGGTCTTCATGGCAGTGCTCGTCGCGCTGACCTTGGTGCCCGCGATGCTGGGCCTGCTCGGTGATAAGGCCTTCGCCGGGCGCATCCCCGGCGTGGCCGGCAACCCCACGAAGCGCCGCCCGCGCCGCACGAAAGCAACGATGGGCAACCGTTGGGTGCGCACGGTGCAGCGCGCCCCTGGCATCGTCATGGCCTTGGTGGTGCTCGGCCTCGGAGCCTTGACCGCCCCGGTCCTGCACATGGAGCTGGCCCTGCCAGCGGATACCACCTCCAACCCGGATACCACCCAGCGCAAGGCGGCGGACCTGCTCTCCGAAGGCTTTGGCCCCGGCATCAACGGCCCCTTCCTGGTGATCGTGGATGGCGCCAACGCCAACCCGGAATCCGCGGCGCTACAGCCCTATATCCAGGGCCAGGAGGGCGAGGAAGACGAGCAGAAGAAGGCCGCGCTTTCCTCCTTTATCTATTCCGTGCAGCGCCTGAACCAGGTGGGCGGCGTCAAGCACGCCCAGCTGGTGGGCATGAGCAAAGACATGAAGTCCGCGCAGATCATGGTCAGCCCCACCACAGCGCCAACGGATGAGGCCACGATTGGCACCGCCTCCGCCTTACGCACGGCTAGCGCGGAGCTGGAGGATGCTACCGGCGCCGAGATCGGCATGACGGGCCTGACCGCGGTGCAGCTCGATATCACCGAACGCCTTGAAGGGGCCATGGGGCCATACCTCGCCATCGTGGTGGGCCTGGCTATCTTCCTGCTGCTGGCGGTGTTCCGCTCCATCTTGGTGCCGTTGGTCGCGGGCCTGGGCTTCCTGCTCTCCGTCGGCGGCGCCTTCGGCCTGACCGTGCTTGTGTGGCAGGACGGCCTCACCGGCCTGGTGCCCGCGCCGGGCCCGCTGATTTCCTTCATGCCCATCTTCCTCATCGGCGTGACCTTCGGCCTGGCCATGGACTATCAGGTCTTCCTGGTCACCCGAATGCGCGAGCACTTCTCCCGCTTCCCGCAGGGCAGCGGCGGGAAGTACAGCAAGTACAACGCCAATGATGAGGCCACCATCGCTGGCTTTACTGCCGGTGCCCGCGTGGTCACCGCTGCGGCCATCATCATGATTTCCGTCTTCGTGGCGTTTATCAGCCAGCCCCTGCCCTTCATCCAGATTTTCGGCTTCGCGTTGGCGGCGGGCGTGCTTTTCGACGCCTTCTTAGTCCGCATGTCGCTTGTCCCCGCCACGATGTTCCTCATGGGGCATACCACCTGGTGGATGCCGAAGTGGCTGGACAAGCTGATCCCGCAGCTGGATATCGAGGGCACCGCACTCGAGGAAGAATGGGAGCGCAAACACGCGGCAGCATCCCGTGAAGCAGAGGATAAGGCAGCGCAGCCCGTAGAATAGTTCCCTATGACTCACCCTAAGCCGCAGCTTGAGACCGATCTTTCCTTCGACGTGAAGAAGGGGCTGGACTTGAGCGGTCCAGCACAACCGGGAAAGCACGGCCGCACCGGCGTTATCCATACCCCGCACGGTGATATCCAAACCCCGGCCTTCATCCCGGTGGCCACCAAGGCCACGGTGAAGACGCTGACGCCGGAACAGATCCGGGCCACCGGCGCCCAAGCCATCCTGTCCAACGCCTATCACCTTTACCTGCAGCCGGGCCACGACATCGTGGACGAGGCCGGCGGCGTGGCTACCTTCGAGAACTGGCACGGGCCGACGTACACCGACTCGGGCGGATTCCAGGTCATGTCCCTGGGCGTGGGGTTTAAGAAGGTCCTGGCCATGGACGTGGCGGACCTGACGGACTCCGACATCCGTGCGGCCAAGAAGGAGCGCATGGCGCACGTGGATGAGGACGGTGTGGACTTTAAATCCTTCATCGACGGCTCCACACACCGCTTCACCCCGGAGGTCTCCATGCAGATCCAGCATGGCTTGGGTGCGGACATCATGTTTGCCTTCGATGAGCTCACCACGCTCGTTGATACTCGCACTTACCAGGAGGAGTCTGTCGAGCGCACGCGCCGCTGGGCGCAGCGCTGCCTGGATGAGCACGACCGCTTGACACTTGCCCGTGGCCCGCAGAAACCGCGCCAATCCCTGTGGGGCGTGGTGCAGGGCGCGCAGTACGAGGACCTGCGCCGCCAGGCCGCGCGAGGGCTGGTGGAGCTCTCCGATCGCGCCGAGGCGAATGGCCGACGCGGCTTCGGAGGCTTCGGCATCGGTGGCGCGTTAGAGAAGGAGAACCTGGGAACGATTGTGGGCTGGGTATGCGATGAGTTGCCCGTCGATAAGCCCCGGCACCTGCTGGGTATCTCTGAACCGGATGATATTTTTACCGCCGTTGAGGCTGGTGCCGATACTTTCGACTGCGTGGCGCCGACCCGTCTGGCGCGCCGCGGTGGTGTGTACACCCTCGATGGCCGTATGAATCTCACCAATGCGCGTTTCAAGCGGGACTTTGCTGGCGTGGACGAGGAATTCGGCGGCTATGTCTCGGAGAACTACTCCCGCGCCTACATCCATCACCTGCTCAAGGCCAAGGAATTCCTGGCGGGAACGCTGTGCACCATCCACAACCTAGAGTTCATGATCCGCCTGGTGGATAACATCCGGGAGTCCATCGACGGCGGTTATTACGAGGCCTACCGCGATGAATTCCTGGGGCGCTATTACGCCAAGTGACCGGTGACGATCACGTTGTACTCCAAGTCAGTGCTGCCGTCTACCGCACAGGCGATGAGTACGATGCGCCCGGGAACCTCGGTATTCATCAGGTCCGCGTCGCTTCCTAGTTGTTCCTTATCAACTAGGAAGGCGTTATCCACGATCCACTCGCGGCCCTCACCACCCTCGGAGGTCATGCGGATGTGGGAGCCGTTGAGGATGGGCGTCGTAAAGCGCTGCACCTGCGCCCCGTCGAGGCCCTCCACGGTGGTGGGGTTGCTCAGATCAACGTTGGCGGTGACCACCTCGGAGAAGGGGTTGAACACCAGTTTCTGCTGGCCCCAGGCATGGCCCAAGACGTAGGTGGTGCCCTGCTCCGCCGTGGCGGGGGACTCGCCCCAGTCTTGCACCCAGCGCACCATGGTCTCCTGCGGGCCGGCCGGGTTGAGGGGCACGATGAAGGGCATCGAGTCATAGGTCGCGCCCGTGATTGTGGCCGGGCCATCCATCTCAAACGCACCGGTCAGGGCTGGTGCTGGGCCTTCATTGAGTGGCGGCGGGGTAGGGGTGGCGCTGGGTGCGGTGCTTGGCGACGCCTCACCGCTCACCGTCGTCGTTTCCGGTGCCGCGTCGCTCGTCGTTGCGGGCGACGCGGTGGTTTCCTCTGTATCCGAGCACGCCACAAGATTGAAGGCTGTGGCCAGGCCAAGGATGGGGAGGAGGGAACCTCGCAGATGCTTATGCATCGTAGATGTCCTTTAAGATCTCATCGAGGCTAAACCGCTCGCCGGAATCCTCTGCCATTGCTGCGCGCAGTTCCTGAAGGTCGTAGTAGTCTTCGACCCGTTCTAAAAGCGCTGCGCGGGCAGAAGCAGATATCGGACGGCCTTCACATGCAGCCATTTTATTCTCCTTTGCTCCTGTGAATGCATCGTATTACGCAAGTTGGGTGAAGGGAAGAGAGAAATAGACCCCCTCAGCACAGTGCGTGCCAAGGGGGATTCGGGACGGGTCGCTCCTACTGAGGCTGTGTTGCCGTTGTGTTTCCGGCCTCGTCGATAGGTGCGTAATCCTCGCGGCGCTTAACCCAGGAGATGACCAGCGTGGTCAGCGGAAGCATGATGACCTCGCAGGCGGTCTTCCAGAGGAAGCCCACGATGACGTAGTTCAGGAAGCCACTGAAGGAATCGATGCCGATGACGGGCGCTGCGATGGCGCAGAACAGCAGAGTATCGCCGAATTCGCCGACGACGGTGGAAGCAACAAGGCGGCCAATGAGGCCCTTCTCGCCGCTGCGGGCCTTCATCTTCACCAGGGTGAAGGAATTGAGCAGCTGGCCTACGACATAGCCGACGAGGGAAGCCAGAAGGATCTGCGGAACCAGGCCCAGCGTGGCGGCGAAGGCTTCCTGACCTTCGTAGAAATCAGCCGCGGGCAGCCAGATTGCAATATAGAAGGAAACTGCGGCCAGAAGCGCCATGGCAAAACCGATGTAGACGGCGCGGCGGGTGGACTTGAAGCCGTAGCACTCAGAGAGAACGTCGCCCACGATGTAGGCGAGAGGGAAGAGGAAGAAGGCGCCATCGGTGATGAGTGGGCCGAGCTGGACGCCCTTCGTGGCGTTGATGTTCGAGATGAGGAAGGTAACGACGAACACCGCGACCAGCCACGGGTACAAGGTGGAATGTACCGGGATGAATCGGATGCTCTCGCCACCGTTTGCGGTGGTTGCGGTTGCCGATTGAGTTGTCATGGCTCAGCATTTTTCCATGAAGATGGGGGAAGCAGAAATGGGGGAAATTGATTCCCGTCAGGTGGGGAGTACTCCCATTCCTCCTCGTTCCTTAAGAAAGAGCAGTTGAGCTGCACCTTTCTGGGAAGCAGTTCCGGTAGTCCACCCATAAAGATCTGTGAAGTGGGCAGAAAAAACGCTCCTAGTGTGGCATTCTTTTGCTTGCAGTGTTTTTGTGTTCCCTGCACGTTACCTGTCTACTGTGCCACGGCGCGCGCTCGAAGAGATTCGGGCGCGTTCGAATTTCGGGGCTACTGAAGGTCAGGCCGTGTCAGGGGGTGCGGCTACCTTGGTTCTCGTCCTTAAGTCACCGGCTGGTCTTTTCGCCTTCTGCGCCTTGCGATGGAGTAGGTAGAGGCTAGTCGGTGGCATAACCTCGCATTAGGGAAGGTCATCGATATGACGTTTGGTTCCCCAGGCTCGTCACCACAGTTCGGCGGGCGCCGCCACAGGGGGCTCCCCAGCCAGGCACAGGGTCCGGAAACAGTTCTGGCTCTGGGTTTGGCGCGCCCGGTGGACCTGGCGGATTCGGTGGCTTTGGCGCACCGAATCCTGCGCAGAATCCCGTACAGAAGCCTTCCTCGGGTTCTGGGTTTGGCCAAGGTTCCGATTCGGGTGCCAGTGGCTCCTTCGGCGCGCCGGGCTCGCCGGATGGCTTCGGCCAGTCTTCCCCGGCGCCGGACTACCGCCGCCAGGTGGCAACACCCACGGGCCCCACGAAGGGACCGTGGCCGCTTCTCATTGCAGCGGGCGTATCTGCGGTCATTGCGCTGATCCTGTTGATTGTCGCCCCGCTCGTGGCGGCCCCTACGCAGGTCCTGTTCTTTGGCCTGGCTATTGGCGGCTGGCTTCTGGCTGGAATCGTGTCCTTTATTCTCTTGGGTATTTACACGTTGAAGAACACGCAGCGCCAGGCTGAGACGTTTTATGTAGAGGACACCACGCAAACCTTGCTGTACCGCCTCATCATGGGTGGAAGCTTTGTCCTTGTCATTGTCGCTGCGGTAGAAATCGCCTTCTACGTAGGAAAGGCGGTTGGCGTCTAATGAAGAATCTCACTCGTGTACTTGCCCTGTCCGCAGCGATGGCACTCGCCGGATTCGGCGGCAGTTTGGGAGCGGTGGCGCAGGAAGCTCCTCCGGCCCCAGATGCCCCCGCGCCGGAGGCTCCTGCACCAGAGGCCCCGGAAGCTCAGCCGGAAGAACAAAACGGGGAGAACCCAGAAGACCACGGCGGGGAGAATCAGCCGCCACAGGAGCACGTTGAGGGAATCGGCTCCGAGTCCGCGCTTTCTGAGGTCTCGCAAAAGAACCTCTCTGATTTTGGCTCCTGCATCGCCAGCGAAAAATCTGCGGACCTGTTGTTCGTTCTTGACCAGTCGGCCTCGCTGGTGGGCTATGAGGGATCGAAGCCGACGGATGCTGATTTTTTCCGCGTTGATGCCACGGCGGACATCGTCAAGCAGCTGGCCAACCTCGGGGAGGACAATGGCGCAGACATCAACGTCAAGCTCGCTGGTTTCGGCTCCGAGTACTACAGCGATCCGGCTGACTATGGCGGGTGGACCAATGTCTCCGGCAATGGGGATGCTCTCAAAGGCGAACTGGACAAGTTCCGACAGGAGGACCGTGTTGCGGATCTAGAGACCAACTATGGCGCGGCCTACAAGGGAGCACTCAAGGAACTGGCTTCCCACCAGGGCAGCAGCTGCCGCGCCATCGTGTTCTTTACCGATGGCAAGTACTACACCGATGCCGAGGCTCATGATCTCCAGGGAGCGCAGGACAAGCTCTGTGAGGTTAATTCCTCTGTCACCGCGTTCCGCAACTCCAATATCCGCCTCTTTAACGTGGGCCTCGTGCCGGCTGCGGAAGCACAAGATCAGGTCCGCCAGCTCACCCGCATGGCGGAGGGCGAAGACTGCGGCCAGGGCGCCCCTAACGGTGCTTTCTTCGACGCGGGTGAGGATCCAGCGGCGCTGTTCGCAGCCTTCCGTAACCTCATCCCCACCTCGGGTGGTGTGACCAAGGAGGGAAACCTCAAGGACCAATTCGATTTCGTCCTCGATAACTCCGTGTCCCCAGTGCGATTGTCGGCGGTGCCGAAGAGCTCGGTTGGGGAAGGAGAGCTCATCCCGACTCTGACTGGGCCCGATGGTGAAACCGTTGAGCTCAAGCCTGATACCACTCACGTAGCCGGCGCGAAGGTCTCCGTGACGGAGAACAGCAAGCTTCCAGGCATGGTTGATATCGCGATGGAGAAGGACGGCGACCCCTGGGCAGGCGCCTGGACTTTTGGCTACAAGGTGGCTGAAGGGACTGACGGTGAGTACCTCGCGTCCGTCGTTATGGTGCCGGGCCTCAACCTGGACCTCAAGACGGAAGACGGCTCTAAGGTGGAAGGCGGCATCAACTCGGACCAGGTCCTGAAGGGGCAGTTGGTCGATGGCCAAGGCGAGCCGCGCACGCTGGAGGGCGAAGGCACCCTCCACGCCGAGTTCGTACCGGAGGATGGTTCCCCGGTCACCCTCGTGGACAATGCGCCCATCACGGATGGGCAGCCAGTCGACATTCCGCTGGACCAAGTGGAAAACGCGGCATCCGGTCAGCTGGTGACGCGCGTGGAGATCACCACCAAGGGCACCGATGAGCGCCCAGGCTCGAAGCTGGATCCCATCAACGCGGAAACGCCGCTGACCGTTACCCCGGTTAATATGCCGACGGTGGGCTCGGCGCAGACGATCACCATGACGGAGAAAGAAATTACCGTCGATGTCCCCGTGACCGGTCCCGGCAAGGTCTGGGTAGCAGACCAGACCGTGGATTCTGCTGACGGTATGCTTCCCGCAGGAGTACCTTCCGTTTCCGTGAGCTCCAAGCACAACTCTGAGGATTCCGCGCTGGAGCTTTCCAAGGATGAGAAAACGACCATCCCGGTGACGGTGAGCGTTGAGGAGATGGCGGATGGCCCGCTGCGCGTGGAGCCGGTGATTAACCTGCAGTCGGCTGAGGATAACCAACAGCTGGAGCTACCGCTGACGCTGCAGGGCTCCATGAGCGCGCCATTGAACAAGTCCGCGTTCGGTCTGTCCTTCGTCCTTGCGGTTGTGCTCGCGTTGCTGATCCCCCTGGGAATTCTGTACTTGATGAAGTGGATTAGCGGCCGCATTCCGGAGAAGCCGCGCATGTTTGCGAAGACCATCCCGGTCAAGCGCGATGGCGCGAACCTCATACGCACCGATAATGGCCGCCCATTTGCGGTGTCCAAGGACGAGTTCCAAGGTGCCGTTCCGGTGGAGACCTCTGCACGTTCTGTTCGCCTGGGTGGCAACGACGCCAAGGTAAAGATGGGCCTGAGCCCCTTTACCGCCGCCCACGTGGAGGTTCAGCGCGATGGCACTATCTCCGGTAAGGGCAAGAAGTCCGGATACCGCGCAGTGCTGCCACTTGCTGTGCAGAACACGTGGTTCTTCGTGGGCAACGCGAAGGACCGCAACTCCGGAGAGATCGTCCTGACTGTCGATACGCTGGCGCAGGCCAGCGCGTACGACGAGATGTCCAAGGAGATCAGCCGCCAGGCCCTGCAGCTCTTCGACCAAGTGGAATTCCCCGCCGAGAAGTCACAGTCGCAGACACCGCCGCAGACGCCGCCGCAGGCGGGCCAGCCTGGCCCGCAGCCGCCGAATGCCCCGCAGAGCGGACCACACCCTGGCCAACCACCTACGCCGCAGCGCGGCCCGCAGAGTGCTCCCCGCAATGGTGCGCAGCAGCAACCGCCGCAGCACGGAGGCTTTGGGCTGTCCCAGCCATCCGGTCCACCGAATCACGGCCAGCCAGGGCCCACAGGCGGGCCAGGGCGCCCCGGCTTTGGCGGTGGCCCCAACGTTGGTGGCGGATCCAGCTTCGGTGGAGGCCCCGGTTTCGGCCCGCCAGGCCAGCAGCGACCGAACAATCCTGGTAACCCTGGTAACAATGGCGGCTGGCCCCCGAGCCCGGGATTCGGATCCCAGGGCTAAGCCGGTTGAGCAGCACACACCAAACCTAAATAGAACAGAAGCGAACCTCCCCTTCGAAAGGTAATTAGAGATGAAGAAGTTCCTCGTCGTCGGTTGCGGTGGCTCCGGCGCCAAGACACTGGCGTTCATGATGGACCAGCTCAAGGCCGAGCTGCGAAGCATCGACCCGGACTTAACCGAACTGCCCAAGGCTTGGCAGTTCGTCAACATCGACGTGCCGCTCGAAGAGGAAGCCGGCCCACAAAAGCTGCCGAACGTTACGCAGAACGGTGGCCACTACGTTGGCATTGGTTCGCGCCAGAACTACAACACCTTCGATGAAGGCGTATCCAGCATCCTGGGCCGCTCCGGCAAGCTCGGGGAAATCGCAACGTGGGCCACTCGCAACCCCGCCACCAATGACGTGAAGCTGGCTGACGGTGCCGGCCAGTACCGTGCGATCGGTCGCATGCTGACCCTCCCGCACCTGAAGGAGATTCGCCAGGCCCTCAAGGATGCGGTGGATGAGATGTTCACGCAGGAGGCGATCCAGGAGCTCAACCGCCTCAATTACAAGCAGACCAAGCTGGACTCCGATACCGGCGATTCCCAGCCGGTTGTCCTCGTGGTCTCCTCCATGGCGGGCGGTGCAGGTGCTTCGATGTTCCTCGACGTGTGCCGCGTGCTCACCACCATTCCGAACGTGAACCCGCAGGGCACGCTCGTCTTCATGTACACCCCGGAGATCTTCTCCGATAACAAGGCGGATGACATGGCCGGCGCGTGGCCGAACTCGCTCGCCATGTTCGGTGAAGTCGTCGCCGCACAAATGGGCAACTCCAGTGACCACGACCGCGCTGTGTTTGAGGCCTTCGACATGGGTACCCCGCCGGAGGGCCAGATTTTCAGCCGCATCTTCCCGATCGGCTCCAAGATGGGTACCACCAGCGCCCGCTTCGGTGACGGCTCCGCCATGTCCATCTATCGTGGCCTGGGACGAGCCTTGGCAGGACTGATGGCCTCCACCAAGGCCAGCGATAACTTAGTGTCCTATGCAATGACTAACACTCCGGCCGGTGACGGCGGCCGCCGCTTCTTCGGCTGGGATAGCCCGACGGGTGGAACCCCGTGGGGCCGCCTGCCCTGGGGTTCGCTCGGCTATGCCCAGGTGTCGATGGGCCGCGATCGCTTCGCCGAATATTCCTCCCAGCGCCTTGCGCGTAGCGCCTTCGAGCGCCTCTTCAACGGGCACCTCGACCCGCAAAACCCCGAGGCCGGCGAGATGCAGATTGCCAAGAAGCTGGAGGAGCGCCTGCCCAATGCCTTCGGCTCCATCACGCTCGATCCTTCTTGGGCGCAGGGCGGGCAGATCGACAGCGGCAGCGTGTGGAACTGGCTCAACAGCGTGTTTGGCGGTCAAGCCCAGCAGGCTGCAGACAGCGCCACGAAATACCTGCAGAGCTTCATCCCCGTAGGCCAGGGCCGCAACGTTAACGAATGGCGTGAAGAGTTCGAGGGCAACATGGCGGATCCGCGCAACGAGCAGGCCATCGCATCTGTTCTTAACAATGCCGCCTATGACATCGTCTACCGCTACGCCAACTTCTTCAGCGATAGCGTCCTCGCCGCCGTGGAGGCGGAGCTGGCCGCGGTGGGCGTTCCTTATGTGCGCGAGATGCTCTCCAAGATCACGGATGTTCTCACCAACTCCGACCGCCTCCTGCCGTGCCTGGCAGAGTACTCCGGCTACTACCAAAACACCCGCGTGCTGACGAAGCCGGAAGGCGCGGATCCCATCCTCAGCCCATTGACCGGTAAGGGCCAGATGACGGATCCGACCCCCACCGTCAATGCGCTCATGGGCCTGTACTTCAACCAGTTCTACAGCTACGCCCTCATGGCGATTGCGCACCTGCTCAAGGACGTCCTTCAGGATTACGCCGATGAGAACCTCTTCCACCTCAAGCGCGAGCTGGGGGATGCCCACGCGGTGTTGGAGAAGGCCGTGTCGAAGCGCCCGGAAACCAACAAGCTGGCTGATGTCCGCACCGATGAGGTCAACTCGTGGCCGACGGAGTTCGATGAGGTCGTGGAATCCCGCTTCAAGGGCGCGGAGAACGAAATCATGCTGACTGACGTTAACTCCTTCATCTCGGACTATCGGGACCAGATGCTGCGCACCATCCAGGGCCAACAGTCCACCGCGGATGTCACCAACTACGAGCAGGCCTATCCCTTTGCCGTGCGTGCCGTCATCCGCGGCGAATGGGAATCGCTCGATGCGGCCCAGGCGCCGAATGACACGTTGGCGCCGCAGAAGCGCACCAACGATGCCTACTCCAACCGGGCCGGCTGGGTATCCAAGTACCTCTCGCGCCATCCGCAAAATGGCGAAACCCGCGAATCACAGCGCGCGCACTACCGGGCGAAGATTCGCCCGACTGACCTGCTGGAGCGCTCGCGTCAGTGGATTAACCGCCGTGACTACGAGTTCCAGAAGTTCAACTCTGTGGACCTGCGCCGCTACCTCACGCTCACCCCAGACATCAACGAGGTTGAGCACGCGGAGCGTCAGCGTCGCTTCGTCGAGGCTTTCCAACTGGCCCTGAGCTATGCCCGCCCATTGGCTGCCGTCAACGATGAGATGGTGCAGCGCATCCACGGCAAGTCGGTGCAGTACACCTACTCTTTCTCCGATATCCCGTTTGCGGAGCTGGGCTCTGCGGAGACCGGCATTGCCGCTCAGCTGGAGTCAGTGCTGAGCCGCCCTGAGATTGATGGTCCTTCTTCCGTGGCTTTGCGCAATTCGCTCAACATGTCGGACCACGTCCAGCACATTGAGATCTTCGGGTCCTACCCGAACTACTCGCCGATCGTCTTCTCCTCCATGTTCAACTACATTGCCAAGGACATTGAGAAGCAGGACAATTTCGACGGCTCCTGGTGGTCTGAGCGCCGCACCCGCCCGTTGCCGGCAGCACTGCCTTTGACGAACACAGAACGCCAGGCCATGGTGGCCGGCTGGATCATCGGGCGTATCACCGGCCGCGTCTACATTTCGAACCCGGATGCTGCCAACGCCGCGGCCCACATTTTCGATGACACAGATGGCGGCGTCAACGATTGGGTGGACTTCCCGAACCCGCTGCTCATCTCACCACGCCGCATGATCAAGAAGTCGGACTGGATGTCCTCGGTGCTGGAATCCATCTTCATCGCCTACGCCAAGGTTCAGGAAACCGGGCGTTATGGTTTCGCCTCCTCGCTGTACCCGTACCAACTGTTGCGTGGGCTTTTCGACGACGGCCTCGACTTCGCCCACTCTGGCGCCTCGACGCACCCAGTGGTGCATCGCCTGGCACAGTTCCTGGCTAACGGTGACGTCCCGAACCGCGGAGTTGTAGGCACTTCTATTCAGGATCGCTACGAAACTTTCGTCAACGAGCTGGACAAGTTTGCTCGCGGCGCAGACCACTTCGTGCCGGGGCACTCCAATGCTCTGCCGGGCCAGGGCCGGAAAGAAAAGCCTTTCGCTGAGATCCGTTCCCGCGAAGTTGCCTCGATAACGCCGTACTACCGTGACTTGGCGTTGGACGTCATCGCGATGGTTCCGGTCATCCGCAACTACCTGGATCAGGCTAAGACGGTGGCGGAGAATCCCGTGGCCCAGCCGGAGCCGCAGGTGCGTAGCTCCGAGTCAGGCTTCGCCCAGCCCACCGCGCCGGAATTCAACCTCAACGACCTGGATGACACCTTCTAATGACGAACGTAATTATCTTTGGACACGGCGCCACCGCGGATGACATCCGCTCTCGCCTGAGCGATCTGCGTGCGGTTGGTCTCCTGCAGAACTTCCTCTGGATCGACTATGCCCACCCCACTAGTGGGGCCGTCGTGCGCTCCTTTACGGAAGAGGGAACGGCGCGCTTGTCGACGCTCGACGAGGCCCTCCGCAGCTTCAGCGGGGACGTCCTCCTCGCCACCATTGACCCGATGGACGCGGAACAACCGCAGGACGTCGACGAGCTCACGGAGTGGGTCAGCGCCGTCGATCAGCGGCTCATCCAGGCCTCCAATCTGCGCGTGCGCCTGCTGCTCTCCGCCCTCCCGCGCGAAAGCGTGGACATCGCCCCGTTGCAGGGCTGGAGCAACCTCGTGCTCTCTCCGGAGGAGGGCGGAACCCCGGCGTCGTCGCGCATCCGTCCCATCAAGCGCACCGCGGACGGCTTCGAGTTGGCACAGTTCGCAGCCCCGGCCGTGGCCAGCATTTTCGGTCTGTGGCGCGGCATGCCGGAACCGGCCGTGTTGGATCCGGAGACGCACCGCGTCATCGAAACCGGTGACCGGCAACGTTTCCGTCTCGTACGCGCTTTCCACCGCACCATCGATGCCAATGACATCGAGGACAAGGTAAAAAAGGCTGTCTTCGATCCCGCCCAGCGCCTGCCGCAGCCGCAGGTCAGCAACATTTCGCGCGCCGTGCATTATGCCAACCCGGAGCAGCTCACGGAGCAGTGCGCACAGATGTTCATCAACCAGGAGATTGCTCCGTTGGTGAGCACCCCGACCGCCTATGAGGAGCTGCAGTCCCACAAGGTCAGCGGCTGGGCAGCACTGAAGGATAATCTGCGTTTGTACTGGTCCACTGTGGTGGGCAAGCCCCAGGATTGGGTTGAGGGCCAGCGCGGTGCGATGAACAAGAACGCGGCTACCTTCTTGCAGAAGATGCTCTACGGCGAGGACTCCAGCGTGGAGGTCGTCTTGGCGGGGCACTCCGGCAAGGGCAGCGGCGCGACGAGCGTCGAAGAGTTGCGCCAAGCCAGCGAGCACACCATGCGGGTCGCCCGGGAGCAGCACTTTTCCCTGGGACAGGAACCGCAGTTGTCGCGCACGTGGGAGGCATACCACGACTATGCACTCGGCTTGGTCGATGGCTCGTGGCGCGAGAGCATCGACACCAAGGGGCTGCGCAATAACCAGGGCAACATGTACATCGTGCAATACGGTGGCCAGTCTGTGCAGGATGTCAGCGCTTCCTTCCAAGGCTTCCACCCGCTGATGACCAGCACGCTGGGCTACACACACGAGTCCCAAGCAACCGTCGCGCCTTTCGATCCGGTAGGTGCCGAGCGTTTTGCCGCTGACATCGAGTACACCAGCCAGCAAACCCGCAACGAGGCGGTGAGCCGCAAGAAGCACGAGTTTGCGTCGTGGCGAGCAAAGAACAGCACCACCTTCGCCTGGAAGGTGGGCCAGGGCCTATGGGAGAAGCTGGGGCATGCCCAGCAGAAGTACCGCGACGCGCACGCCAAAGCACGCGAGCTGCAAGAGCTGGCCAATAACTTCCAGGCGCGTGATTTCAACGCGGAAAACAAAGCACTGACCCGGAAGCTGCGTACGATGTGGATCGTGCTCTTCGTGGCGCTTGCCCTCATGACCTACATGGTGGCCGGGCGCTACAACCCAGACTTGCCGCTGGGTGAGTACCTACAGTGGTTCGACTGGCCGTGGTACGTCGTGGGCATCATCCTGGCGGTCGTGCTTTTCCTCGTCTGCTCCTGGGCGGTCTTTACTAAGGCGCAGCGTGAAATCTTTGACTACGTGCAGAGACGAAAGCTGCTCAACCGCAATCAGGAAATTGCCGCCCAGAATCTGGCAACCTCCTCCGCGGAGATCTCGCGCATCTCTAATGCCTATAACCAGTTCCTGAGCTGGTCGGCGCTGCTGGGCCGTGCGATCTACGCACCTTTCGGCCGCAAGGAGACGTCGAGCGATCGGTTGCGGACACCGCAGTCGGGTCTTCCGGAGAACGCTCGTATTGCCCAGGCCGTGCTCAACCGCGACGATGCTGTGCGCATGACGGATGAAATCCGCTCTTACATCTTCCAGACGGAATGGGCGCACCGTTCGCTTAAGTCGCTGCTCGACGACATGAATAACACCTTCGAGCGCAACCGCACTGGCCACTCGGCCGTGGCGCTCAATGAGATGTGGGGCATGGCTGGACTGGGGTCCAGCACTGCCTTGGATAACCTGTCGCGCAACCTCGATCACGCGTACATGCAGGACCGTGACCTGAAGCAACAGGAATGGCAGAAGGTCATCACGGACCCGCGGATGACCCGCAGCCTGCAGCGCTACCTAAGCCGCGTGACCTTCCGCGAGGAGGGCGGCAGCCGCGTGCAGAGCACCTCCGAGTTCCTCGCCGGAATGAACCAGGAAAAGGGAGCCCTCCAGGCCTTTAGCCCCAACGCACTCACCAGCGCTGGCGGCGCTGAAGGTTATACCGAAATTGATGGCTCCCGCACGCGCATCGTGGAGGTCGACAGCCAGACCGCGCTGACCAGCCAGCTTTCACGCTCTGTGACCGTGGTGCAGTACGGAAAGATTACGGATTTCAAGTACTTGATTCCGGATGCGTCGTCCAGCGCACAGTCCTTTGCTCAGCCCTCGGATCTGTCCTTGGATGAGCTGGATGACACGAATCACATGGACTTTAAGTCGCCGGTGCAGGAGAACAACGAGGGCTCAGCCGCGCGGCCATTCTTTGGTCAGCCGGCAGCCCCGGACCTCTCAGACCTCGACGAAACCTTCTGACGGAACCTCTTTAAGGAACGTTGATGACACACAACCCGAAACCTTCGATTGCGGACGTGCCGCTGAGTGAGCTGAGGACGCTGCACGAGCTCAAGCGCGTGAGCGCCGATGATGTGCGCGACGCCGTATCAGCACCGTTTAGGCAGTTCGCTGAGCAGATCGCCGCCACGTTCAACGGCGAAGAGGTAACGCATCCGGAGCTGAGCGCGGAGGCGCGCAACGCTGCGGTGACGCAGGAAGAACGTGCCGCGCGTGAACGTGCCGCGCGCGAGCGCGCGGCACAAGAAGAGGCCGCCGCCCAAGAGCGCGCGGCGCGAGAAGAAGCGGCACGAGTGGAGGCAGCCCCGGCATTCCCCCAGCCACAGCAGACACAGAAGGCACAGTCTGTGTCGGCAGGTCCTCGCGACTTCTTCGCTGAGTGGGAAGCACTGCAGGCTGAGGAGGAGCAAAAGACTCAGGTCAACGAAGAGGACTACATCACTATCCCGGGCTTCGGTATCCGGGCGGAGTATCAGTACCGCCAAGAACCAGACTGGGTTCCACCGGGCATCAACTTCGAGGTTGAGGTACCGCTTGAGGCACAGCCGGAACAGGATTCTCAAGAAGAGCCTGGTTATGGCGTGGAACCAGAACCGGTTCCAGAGGACACCGACCAGCGCCATCCGGTGCGCTTGTGGTGGCCCGAGCTGAAGCACACGCCGGATGAGGTGGTCTTCTACCGAGTGGTAGCCGATGATTCTGAGATGGTTGCCTCACCCGACGCGGGCGACACCCTCGTCTACACCAAGGGGACCGCCTACCGTGACCACACCCCGGGCGAGGCAGGTCTGCGCCACTACGCGGTGTGGGCCTACAAGGGCCGGGACCTTCGTGAACTCATCAACAGCCAGCCGGTCTTTATGGGAGACACCGGCGTGGTCTTCCCGCCAGTCAACGTCCAGGTTTCCACTATCAAGGGTGCTATCCAAGTGTCCTGGGACCTGCTGCCGGGGCACTCGAGCGCCATGGTTTATGCGTGCCGGGATAGTGAGAAGGAAAAGCTGTCACCGCGCTTCGAACAAGACGTGGACAGCAGCGGGCGCAAGGCCACCATTCCGGTGCAGGAAGCCGGGCAGACCGTGGTCATTTCCCTGCTGGGCCAAGCGGAGTTCCACGGCGCTACCGAGCAGAGCCAGGACGAGGTTGCCGTTCAGCGTTCGGTGAAGCTGGCTAGCGAGCTTGAAAAACTGGAGCTTTCACGCTGCGAGCGGCGCAGTGACTATGGCCAAGATTCCATTGAGGTGGACTGGTATTCGCCCAAGACCGGTGAGGTAAAGATCTATCTCACGCCGACCGCCCCGCAGGCAGATCTGCGTACGTCGGCGGTGCCGAAGACGTACGTCGAAAGTGCGCTGTCGAGTGCTATCAGCGAGACCCGCGGTGTGTCTGAGCCGGGCTCCTTCCAAACCACGACGGTGCCGTGGCCGCCGGATTGGTACGAGGTCTATATCACCCCAGTGAACTTCAACGACGCTGATGCCTGGGTCGGTGAATCCAAGGTGTTGCAGCGCGTGCAGTCCATCGAGGATGACCAGTTCCGGCTGATTGAGCGCGTGGATAGCCAGCTCGTCACTTTCGACTGGCCGAAGGGCGCGACCGCCGTGGAGTACTCCACCAACCGCGAGCACGATCAGATTCGTGAGGAAGACTACGACCTCCAGGGAGGCATCCGCCTGCACCTGGATCAGCACGGCGATACCGTGCGGCTGCGGCCCTATGCGGTCTTCGCCGGTAAGCGCACCGAGGGAAAAGAACGTGTGATTCAGTACGAGGGTCTGCGCCCGGTGACGTATGACTTCGAGGTCGATTACTCCCAAGGCCAGGTCCGGGTGTTCCTCTGGAGCTTGGGCAACGGTGATAAGCGCCAGTTCTCCTGCCAGGTGGTCTACCGTGCTGACCGTCTGCCGCTTTTCCCCGAAGACGGCGAGGCGCTTGGCATCGTGGAAACCAACCTGCAGAGCACCACGCACGTTGCTCATGGTTTAGGTCCGATGCGTGGGCAGCATCCGGATTTCACGGTGTCAATTGGTGAGCACGTCCAGCGCGGGGGTTTTATCCGCCTCTTTGCGGTTGAGGGCTTTGACAGCCACGTTGATAGTTCTTTCGATAGCTTCGGCGGGCAGGATGCCTTCAGCAGTTTCTCCGAAAGCTACAGCGACCCCGCCCCCACGCTGAGCGCACTGGATAAAGCCGTGGTGGTGGAAGGCGATGTGTCCTACAGGCTGGTGCTGTACCCACCAATGCAGAATCAGACTCCCCACTATGACCAGAACTACGGTCAGCAACAGTATGAACAGCAGAGCTATGACCAGCAGAATTACGGTCTAGATTACAGCCAGGACCAGTACTACCAAGGGGGCCAGTAGGTATGGGCGGCGCATTTAGCTATGCATCATTCTCCCGCGCCAACGGCCGCGCCGGCGGCTGGGGAGTAGGGCAGAAAACCGGCGATATCACCCAGGAGGAGTTGGCCGAGCTGGTGTCCTTCGTACCGACATCACTCAACAACGGCACGACGATCCCGGATTTTCCCTCCGCCCAGCAGCGCGCGGAGCTGGTCCGCCGTACCGCGGTTTTCGCGTTGACTCCTGAGGCAGAAAAGTGGGTCACCATGGTGTCTGTCCCTGCCGGGCTGGATGCGACCGGCCGCGGCGGCAACGTCTTCACCTACACGTCGATTTCGCGCACAGGAACCCCGCCGGCACCGGCGACGGTCCTGTTTTCTCCTGACGTTCCAGCGCCCTTTTCCATCTATGAGGTGGATAAGGTGCAGATACCGGAGGAGATCTCGGCGCGCGGCCCGCTGCACTCGGATGTGCTGCTGGAGGAATTCCTAGATGGGGAGTTCCGCCACCCAGACAAGCTTCCCGCGCCGTTCAAAGCGGTGAGCCCGAACCCGAACCCAACCTTCAACCGCGCAATGGTATCTGCCATGGCGACGGTGTTGAACTCCCGCAATGGCTTAGTCGTCCTTGTCGCGCCCGACAACCAAGCTGCGTTGTGGATTGCTGCCACCGCCCGCGAGGTGGGAGAGGACGGTTTCGGGTTCTCCACGTTTGAGAAGGCAGCTGCCATCAACGAGTTCCCGCTGAGCACATCCACCATGCTAGTGGTACCGCCCAGCGAGAAGCAGCGTCTAGCGGAGACAGCGATCCCCGGCAATCCAGTCGTGTTTGCGCTTGATGAAGCCCTGCCAGACGTCAGCGCTTATGAAGCACGTGCTGCGGAAGAAGCTGAGGCTGTGGCCCCGGAGCCACAGGAGGAGCAGGCTGAGCTGGGTGCTGCGGCCAGCAGCACACCCGAGCAGGCCACCACACCGAGCTTTGATGATTCCTGGGGCAAGGATCCAGCGGACTTTGGGGCACCACTGACGGAGTCGTCGCCTTTTGCGGCGTCGGCCGAATCCCCGGCAGGCTTTCCGCCGAATCCGCTTGATAACCCCGCGCCGAACACACCGCAGGAGAACCCCTTCGCCACTACACCGGAGGCCGCACCAGAACCCGGGGGAGAAGCATCCGCCGGCCAGGCGCAGCCACAAGTAGCTACCGGCGGCAATGCCAACGTTCCTGGGCTCAGCGCCGAGGAGTGGCACAAGCTGCGGGAATTCGATCCGCGCTGGTGGATCGAGCACCTTGATGTCAACCGCGGACGCTCAATCCAGTTGGCCTACCTTGATAAATCTTCGTTGGGAGAGGGGCTGGACAAGGTGTTGATGTCCGCGATAGTGGCCTCCTGGGTGTTCTACTTCCCGCGGGACTTCAACCTCTTGGCAGAGGACGCACTGCAGCCTTGGGAGAACCGCGAACTCGAGCACATTGGGTACCTCACCGCTACGCATTTTGCGGGAGTCATCGCGCTGGAGCATTGCGAGCGCTACGCCACGGGGCGCGTCGCCATGTTGCTGGATGGTACGACACAGTTGCTGGCGGAGCGCTCAGCTCCCCTGCAGCAACGACCGGGGCCAGCGCAGTTTGCACAGCACACAGCGTGGCAGCACCGAGGCGCAGCTCCCAATGAGCACGGGCGAAACACGGGATTCCACGGAAGGTAAGAGAAGGAAAGAAGCGTCATGGCTAAATACACACTGCGGGACGGCGAGTCCCGCCGCATCGGCTCAGACGGCATCCTGCGCGTCGAAGCCTTCGAGATGGGAACCGGCGGCGCCTCGATGGAGCTAGCGATCCTCGGTGAAGGCGTTGACGCCGTGCGCGTCCACGATCTCTCCCTCATGGTGCACTCCCTTCCCGAGCGCGCCACCATCGTTGTGCGCCCGAAGGGGAATGGGACCTTTGGCCTGCGCAGCGAGGTCCGCCTGACGGTGAGCAACGCGGGCGACTCGGTGACGTTCCCGCGCGTGCTTATCGACGCCGCCGAGGACTCCGCCGAGCGCCTCGCCGAGGTCACCCCGGAATCCGGCAGCTATCGTCTGGAAGCATTCGGCACCACTGAGGGCGCCGGAATTACCGACTCCGCCCGCGAGGTGCGCTCCAAGATGCGCCGCGCGGAGCTGGACGTCGCTGGCCTCGATGCCGTTACCGTGGTCGTCGATGGTTCCGCCTCCATGCAGGTCAACGTCACCCCAAAGATCGTTGAGGCGGCCGCCAAATACATCGATGCGCTCTCCGATGCCTTCCGGCACTTCCGCGCCACCGACGGCCAGGACAGCATCGAGACCCACAAGGTAGACGAGCTCACGCGCTTCATCGCGGGCGTTATCGATAACGGAGCGGAGCGTGTCGGCCAGCGCCCGTGGCGTGGGCCGACGGTGGCTTCCACAGCCTCTCTTGCTATCTACGTCACCGATTCGCCCGTGGCCTCAATGCTGGAGACTCAAGTTCCCACCGTCGTGCTCATCACGAGCGCCATCGGGCGCCAGGAGCTGGAGCTCGCGCACATCAACGGAACCCCAGCTCATGTGGCGTACGCGGTGATCGACGGGGACGTCGTCAAGCAGCTCGATACCGGCGCCAACACGGAGCTTTCGGAACTGACCGATCGCGTCACCGCCATGCTGAAAGAGAGGAACTAATGAGCCAGGCACGTTGCCCGTGGACCTTTAAACCGCTCGAGGATGGTGTGACGGTGAGCCCGTACACCAACCGCGAGCTGCCGCAGGGATGGACCGACGCCGTGACGCATTGCGTGGCCATGGCCGGTGCGCGTAACTCCGGTAAGTCGCTCTACACCGCAGTGATGATCAAGCAGCTCAAGCAGCTGGCGCACAAGCACAATCGCTCCGTCCAAGCGGCGGATGAATCCACGCGCGAGCGTTACGCGGAGGTTTATGAGCGGCCGCTCTTTGAGGAGATGCGTGCCATGGACCCCACACCAAGTGCGGTGGCTACCGACGCCTACCAGCGCGATCCGCTGATTTTTGAACTCGGCAAGTGGCCTGATGAGCAGGGGCGCGAGCGCATGAATTACCTGGTCTTCCGCGACGTGGCGGGCGAGGACTTGGAGAACCCGCCGGAGAACGAAGCGGACCGGGAGAACCTGGCGTTCTTCTCGCACGCGGATTTGGTGATTTTCCTTTTCGATCCGCTCCGCGTGCAGCAGATTCAGGATTTTATCCACGGCCTGATTCCCAACATTGGTGAGCTGGGCGCGGACTCTTTGCGGGTCCTGGATAACCTGCTGGATTTGCTCGATACGGATACCCCGCCGCCGCTCGCGGTGACCATCTCGAAGTTTGACACGGTGCAGAAGCTGGAACAGGTGGATGACGTGCGGTGGAAGAAGCTCATGGCCAACCGCGGTGCTGCCTTCCGCCGCGACACCGGGTGGAATTTCCGCGATTCGGACCGTTGGATGGTTCACCTCGAAGCGGAATCGCTCTTGCGCTTCTTGGGTGCTAATGACCTGATCAACAAGCTCTATTCAGCCGCGCCGCGCGATGGCAGCTTCTTCGTGGTCTCCGCCTTGGGGGAGGCCCCGACGGGCCGCCAGCTGGCGCGCAGCGGCATTGCGCCCTATCGCGTGCTGGATCCCATCCGTTGGCTGCTCAGCCGCCGCGGCGTTTTTGTGCAGGACGTGTCATGACTTTCGGCAGCCCGCAGTCCCCAGGAGCACCGCAGCCGGGCTCGCCTGCCGGGACCGCGCCGGACTATCGCTTTGGACAGGTCAGCGACTCTGTCCGCTACACCCGCCGCGCCGCCGATATGAAGGCGCAGTGGGCACCGTGGCCGCTGAAGGTCGCAGCGGTGCTGGAGGTCTTCATCGCCAGCTACGCCGTCTACAACATCTGCCGGCTCGTGGCCTTTGAAAACAGCTCGGCGGCGGTAAGCCGCATGGATCAGCTCTCCACGGAGTTGGGCGTGTTGCTCGGCGCACTGGTCCTTCTCGTGTGTGTCATCACGACCTACGTGCTGCACGCCCAGCAGTCGGCGCGGATTGCCTTGACCGCTATCAGCGCCGTCGTAGTGTTGCTCATTCCGCTGAGTTCGGTGATGCCCGCGTCGATCGCCTCCGCGGCAGTCATCGTTCTGCTGTGGTTGCCGGCGAACCGGCAGTGGTTCGGTGGGCAAGCGCCACAAACCTAGGCCTTCTTGCGTAGCTCCTCGAGCGCGCGGGAATTGCCCGCTGCGGCAAACAGATTAAACGCAAAGTGATACATGTTGCGCGCGCGGTCTGCCGCGTTGGCGGAGGTGTAGCGATCCCCAAGAAGCTCGGCTACCTCTGCCATGGCGTTTTGCTCCGACGGCGTCGTGGCCTGGGAAGCGGGGTGCTTCTCCAAGAAGTCGAGCAACACCTGGGTGGATTTAAACATGTCCTGAGCCTGCGTGCGCAGGCTCTCGGAATACAGAACGGTCCACTTGGCGGCTACGGGGAGGCTCTTGAGCTTCGTGGAGTCCACATAGCGTGAGGCCAGGATGTCGTAGGCCTCCTCCGGATCGCGGTGGCGAACATCGAGGGCCACGGTCTTGAGGAGGGCGTGCAGCTCACCGTCGAGGTCGCCGCAACGTTGGTACTCGCGGGCAGCGGCGGCAAAGCAGGCCACGCGCTGCTCTACATCGTCAGGGGAGTGTTGTGCGGCATCGCTGTAGAAGCGGGCCAGCATGGGCGCTGGGAGCTGCTGGTAATCCTCGTCGCTGCGTGCGTTGGAGAGGATGGTGAAGGACTGCGCAGCCACGCGTTCACAGTCGGCGGCAGAGTTGGATGCCCAGAGTGCGCCCACGGCCGATTCGAGGATGGCTTGAAGGATTGCGGCCATCGTGGCACCCGCTCCGTCGAATTTGCCTCCGGTCACAGCGTCGTTGACAGCCACGAAGTCGGCCGCATGCGCCTTTGCATCGCCGTTCTTTGCGAAATCCAGAAGCTCCTGCAGATCTGAGAGCGACGTCGTGCTGTCGGGGCTGATTGATGCATTTTCGCTAGCGGGGGCGGACTCGGAGAAATCCTTGTGGCTGGCCGCGGTGCGGGCTGCGGCGATCTCGCCCAGCGCGGTGTCGTCACCAGCCGCTGCTGCCTTGGCCGCAAATTTCTCTGCTTCTTCGGTGTTGTCGTTGTCCAACCATGCGCGGGCCACACGCGTATAGCCAGTAGCTACGAGAGATGGCTGCCCGGTCAGCGCGCCAATCGAGGCAATGGTGAGGGAATCGTCGATGTTCTCGATGGTGCCAGCAGCCACGCGAAGTGTCTCCCGCGCCTCCAGGTAGTGGGCGGCAGGGACGGCATCCTCCGCACAGCCTTGGAACGTGTCGTTGGACAGCACGCGGTCGATCTGCTTGTCAATGTGGGCGGACTCAACGGTGGGAAGAGAAAGCCCCGGCGCCTGGGCACGCGCATAGGCGAGCATGCGCTCGGCGTCGGCAGAATCAAGCAGGGGATACGTCGCGTCAGAAGCCATGGGGGAGATTCTAGTAGAGGACTCCGACGCGCGCGGGCCTCCTCGTAGACTGGTGGGCATGGATTCTCTCAGCCCCGCCGGGCGCTATGCCCCGAGCCCGTCCGGCGATCTGCATCTGGGTAACCTCCGCACGGCGTTGCTGGCCTGGCTCTACGCCAGGAGTAGCGGGCGCCGCTTTCTTATGCGCGTGGAAGACATTGACACGCAGCGCTCCTCGCGGGAGTCGGCGCAGCGCCAGCTGGAGGACCTCGCCGCGCTCGGCTTGGACTGGGACGGGGAAGTTATCTACCAACAGGATCGCTACGCGGCTTATGAGGAGGCCTTGGCGCAGCTTCCTACCTATGAGTGCTATTGCTCGCGCAAGGACATCCAGGAAGCCTCCCGTGCCCCACACGCCATCCCAGGACAGTACCCGGGCACCTGCCGCGCGCTTAGCGACGATGAGCGGGCCGCCAAGCGTGCCGAACTCGCCGCCCAAAACCGCGTGCCAGCCATACGCCTGCGTGCCGACGCCTCCTCCTTCACCATCCACGATGCCCTCGCCGGCGAGTACACCGGGGAGGTGGATGATTTCATCCTGCGTCGTGGCGGGCAGCCCCCGGCCGACCCGAAGCAGGGCATGGACTGGGCCTATAACCTGGCGGTTGTTGTCGACGATGCCTTCCAAGGCGTCGATCAGGTCGTGCGCGGTGATGATCTCCTGTCTTCGGCCCCGCGCCAGGCCTACCTGGCGCACAAGCTGGGCTATCCGGAGCCGGAGTTCGTCCACGTGCCGCTCGTGCTCAACGCTGAGGGTGTGCGTTTGTCCAAGCGCGATGGGGCGGTGACCCTGCGTCAGCTGATTGAGGGGCACGGTAGGGATGCGGGGGACGTCGTCAAGCTCTTGGCCCAATCCTTGGGATATGAGGCTTCCTCAGTAGAGGAACTGCGCCATCAGTTTCAGCCGGAGAAGCTGCCGCGAGAGGCCTTCGTTTGGGATGGTGCTGTGTAGCTCCTCACCCTCGCCGGCTGTACAGCGGTAGTCTGAGAACAAAAAATTTAACGGAGAGAGAAGCTCAGCATGGAAGTTTTGTTTGTCCTTATTGGCCTGATGCTGTTGACCGTCATCGTGAAGGCGGTAGGGGACAAAATAGGACTTCCCTGGCCGGCGCTTTTGACTATCCTTACGGCGGTGGCGGTTTCGGTGTACGCCACTTTCTCGAATGGCACATTTGAATTCTCCGTGCCCGCTGACCTCATTCTTCCCATCTTCTTGCCGCCATTGCTGTGGGCGCTGGCAAGGAGAACATCGTGGGGCGTCATTCGTGAACAGTGGATGACCATCCTGGCGCTGTCCGTGCTGCTCGTGGTGGCTACGACCCTGGCGGTGGGATTCACCGCCCGTGCGTTCATGCCGGGCTTGGGGCTCGCTGCCGCCATCCTTATCGGCGCCGCGATTGCCCCGCCAGATCCGGTGGCCGTCGAGGCCGTGGCAGAACCGGCCGGTATCCCGCGGCGCATCATTTCCGTGCTGCAGATCGAGGGCCTGTTCAATGATGCCGCGTCTATTGTGGCCTTCCACCTCGCCCTGGAAGCCGTGACGAGCTCGGGGGAGATGCATGCCGGGGAAGCGGTGACGAGTTTCCTCTACTCCGCGGCGGTGGCCACCATTCTCGGGCTCGTCGTGGGGCGCGTGTCTTCGTGGTTCGTCGGCGCGGTTCACGAGGTTATCGCTCGCAACGCGTTGACGTGGGTGATTCCTTTTGCCGTGTATATCGCCGCGGAGGAGCTCGGTGCCTCCGGTGTCATCGCTGTGGTGATTGCTGCGGTGGAACTGCACTCCCGCGCGCCGATTCAAGCCGAGGACCGACTCTCCGGTCAGTCATTCTGGGAGACCGTCGAGCTGCTTTTCACGGGTGTGGCTTTCGGCCTCATTGGCTTGACCGTGTTCAGCGCCATCGACGCCGCGGGTGCGGACCTCTGGCATGCGGTCATCATCGGCGTCATCCTGTCCGTTGTTGCCTTCCTCGTGCGCTTGGTGTGGATGTACGCCTTCTATCTCATTAATAGGCGCCGTGGGAAGCCACGCCTGGCGCCGCTGCGCCTGCAAGAAGTGCTGCTTATGACGTGGTCCGGCATGCGCGGTTTGGTGACTCTTGCGCTGGTTCTGTCTGTTCCAAGTGGTTTGAGCTTCTACAACGAGTTGACCGTTATCGCCCTCGTGGTGCTGCTCATGACCATGGTGATTCCCGGTCTGCTGCTGCCGTGGCTTATGCGTCAGCTCGACCTCACCACGTATTTGCAGGCAGCCACGGATAAAATGCGCGCGACCATTACCTCCCGCGCGCGTAAAGCCGGTATCGCTGCGATGCGCGCGAAGTATGAGGAACTGGACCCCGACATTGCGGCGAATATCGCCCGATGGTTTGAGGATCGCCTCGGTGAGGATGAGGATGGCGAGGACGCTACGACTCGTCTGCGTATGGCCATCGAGGCCCGTGAGGTGGCCCTCGCGGCGCGGCGAACAGCTCTTGCCGGTGCCCAACAGGAATTGCTGCGCCTGCGCCGCGATAGGGAATTCAACCCCATGATTGTGGACGAAGTGCTTGCCGACGTCGACCGGATGTCCCTCGGCGCAAAGAAACACAGTTGAGGGGAGTGCTGATCCGTGACTAAGAATGGTGGCGAGAGGAGCGAATCAATGGACGCCTATGAGTACGCCCAGCTGGAAGACGGCCTGGATTACCTCTACGACTTCTTCGACGCTGACTTGGAGGAGCGCGTGCGCGCCGGGCGTGAGCTGCTGCCAGCGGGCATGGAGGACATCCTGGGTGATAGCACGCTCGATGACTACGTGTGGCTGTGGATCAAAGATCCTGGCCCCAACGGTTTCCGCCAGTACCTGTGCGATGGCGGCTATGACGAGGCCGAGGTGGACGAGGCCTTCTTGCTTGCCCGCACCGAGTGGGGCATGAACACCCCGCCGCACGTGGAGTGGCTCAAGGAAGACGGTTTCGCGGCCCCCGAGTTCGATTAGGGGTGTGCAGCTGTGGTCGCTCGGTGGGGTGCCCAGTTCGAGTGCCCAGCCGCAAAGGAACCAAAGTACTGACACCTTATGCGAAACTCCGCATGCAATCACCTGGGGTTTTCCATCCTGGGCCCCGCAGATGGTGCCTTTGCTTTGGTTCCTTTGCTTGAAGGCTCCACGTCACCGCATGAAGAATCCAATAGCCTCGATTTCTAATACCGCACACGGGCAAAGGGCATTTGGAATAATCGCGACTAATCTTTGGCCCAGCGAGAAAGGTTATGCCAATCATGCGATTCGATCATTTGACCATCTTGACCCGCAATATCGAAGCCTCATGGGAGTTCTACCATCAACTTCCAAACTCCGAAGTAAAGCCATTGTCTGCTGAAGAAGGATATTTTGAAGTGTCGTTTGATGGCAGCGTAATTGGTGTATTCGATTCTTCAGTTTTTGCTTCAGCCACTAACACTAGTCCGGCAACCCCCGGCGGAGCAGTAATCCAATTTTCTGTTGAGGACGTCGACGAGTACTGGAGTCAACTCCCAGATTCCTATCGCGAGGCCTCTGCCTCACCCAAGAAAATGCCATGGGGTTCTTATTCCGCCTACATTTCGGATCCAGACGGAAACATTCTGGAGTTCTATACGTGGTGAAATCAGTTTGCTGCTTCGCAGAAATCGGCTTCTGAGAATTAACGGCTTAAGGGACTTTTCGTGTGGATAAACCGATACGGATTCCCAAGGCAGCCTGGGATAATACGGTGATCTTGATTTTGAATCGGTTCCAACAGCCTGATCGGTGAAATCGACATCGGATAGCCATAGACCTGTGGTGGGAGGACTGCTGCTGGTGCGGTAATGCCAATTCATATGGCTAATAGGAATCGGCTGTCGTGCGATATGTGCGGCCACTTTCTGGTTAAGAACAACAAAACTGCGGCAGGACCCCAAGGCCGGCTATGCCCTCAGTGCAACGTTTTCATCGATTAACACCCGCGCACACCAGTGAGATTCGGCATTTTAAAATCTTTATTGACTGGGTCCTTTCTGGGGAATCCGCAGACCACTTGGCCAAACGCCTTGGGATAACAAGGCGGACTTTGCCCCGGTGGTTTAAGCTGCTGTGGTTTATCATCGTGCCAACAGCAGCAGATCCCTATCGTGTCTATGACCAGGTCTTTATCGACGGCACCTACTTTCACAAGAAATGCCTGCTGGTAGCCTGCACCGAAACGCACGTCATCGCCCGACATTGGTGCTTGCGTGAAAGCTCAAACGAGTACCTGAAACTGCTCGACAAAATCGCGGAATCGTACATCGTTACCACCGACGGGTCGGGGGAGTGAACCTTTGCTGATTGGTGGTTGAGTTCCACAGTGCCGACTAATGGCATACACCTATTTTCCCTTTCATGCACTCTTCAAGCCATAGAACCCGAGAAGAGTATACGAAAGTTCCAAATTTAGGTGGGAAGGATCAATTGTGAGTAAAGAATTGTTATTCTCATGGGGATTCCTGCCTTCGGGCGATGACGGAAGTTGTAAGGAAGATGCGGAAATGAAACTATTTACAGTCTTTACCCTTGTCATTCTCGTTGCAGGCGCTTTGTTGTGTATAGCGGGCTTATTTTGGGAAACTCGGCTTACTAATCTTGGGCTTCCTATGGCCCTTCTAGGAATAGCTCTTTCAGTTGCTGCATCAGCTAAAAGGAGAAGTAAAGAGTAATAGGGATATGCTCAGTCTAGGTTTTGTCATATAGAAAGACGCCGACTCATTGAAGACTGAGGTAGCGCCTTGCCGGTTGTTGTCTGTCAGCTCAAGCAAGTAGAAGCCCCTAGCGGCAAGGCGTAGGCGATTTCGGAAGAGATACCATGCGACAGCACGGTCGACATGATCACAAATGTTCCACCCATTCCTGGCTACCTCTTAGCCAAACAGCTCATGGGATATCTCGCTGTCCGCAGTCGTATCGACAATAGTCGCCTACGACTGCGGGAAACTCGGCCTACGTGGTTAAGAAGAAGACCTCGAGTTCGTTGCCATGCCTCAACAACAGACCACGCGCAACCCTAGGATTTGCAATACCAGCCGAAGAAATGGCCGAACTCCAAGGCTATGCTGTTCAGAAGACTGAAATGGTAGCGGTGTGGTGAGTATCTGGTAGCGCCTGAGTGAGTATCCGGTAGCGGTGTCTTACTCAGGCGTTGTTGGTGGTTATGTGTTGGTGGTGAGGCGCATGTTTGGTC